>CAYTSF010000070.1:6758-17094 GCA_964440335.1 uncultured Leptospirales bacterium | reverse complement strand
GGGTCTGGTTAAACCGGCCCGAAAAGAAAAACGCCATGAACCCGCCGGCGTGGAAGGAAACGATCCCGATCTTTGAAGACCTGGACGAGGACGACAACATCAGGGTCGTAATTATAGCCGCGAAGGGCACAGACTTCAACACGGGCATTGACCTGGTGGCCATGCTGCCTGAACTTGAAGAGCTCACCACGCCTGCGGCGACCGCCGCGCAGAAGAGGAC
This sequence comes from uncultured Leptospirales bacterium, assembly GCA_964440335.1. Taxonomy (GTDB): domain Bacteria; phylum Spirochaetota; class UBA4802; order UBA4802; family UBA5550; genus JAAYBQ01. Next base: position 16,874 of record CAYTSF010000070.1, on the reverse strand, counting down.
CTTTTTCAAGAAACTGCTCAAGCTGCAGGACGGACTTTCATGCATCGAGAAATGTCGCAAGCCGGTAATAGCAGCTGTACACGGCATGTGCCTGGGCGGCGGACTTGACCTCATAACAGCATGCGACATCAGGCTATGCTCGGGCGATGCGCAGTTTTCGCTCCTTGAAGCTGCCGTGGGCATGGTAGCCGACGTGGGTGTACTCCAGAGGATACCCAACATAATCGGCCAGGGACACACAAGGGCATTGGCCTATTCGTGCAGGAGGATAAACGCTGCCAGGGCAAAGGAGATCAACCTGGTGAACGATGTTTATGAAACGCGCGAAGAGCTTCTGAAAGAGGCCGAGTCCCTTGCTAACGACATAGCTGCAAACTCACCGCTGGCAGTCCAGGCAACCAAGACAGTGCTGAAATACGGCATAGGGAAATCGGTCGAGGACGGGCTGGTCTTTAACGCGGCAGTAAGCAACTACACTATCCCGTCAAACGATGTCATTGCAGCGTTCAAAGCTTTCGCCGAAAGGAAGAAGCCGGAATTTACAGGGAGCTGAGGCGGGGCCGCATATGCCCTGCAAAAAAATGTTTATTCAGGATAAAAATAAATTGCTAAAAACATGAACGGCAGCAAACCTGATCCTGCTGGAGAGGTGTCAGAGTGGCCTATAGTGTCTGATTCGAAATCAGATGTCCTGCGAGGGACCGGGGGTTCGAATCCCTCCCTCTCCGTTTTATATCCTCCATGCCCCGGCGTATTTTCATCAGATTCAAATCTCTATTGACAGGCATGCCCTCTGCGTGTACCGTAAGAAACTAACAATCACTGTAACGCACCGCGGGAGGGACCAATGACTGAAACACAAAAAGATTTCGGAAGCTGCTTTGTAACCATAAAAGAAAACATCGCCATCGTAACGCTTAACAGGCCTGACAAAATGAACGCGCTGAACCCCGAACTCTTCGAAGGGATCACCAGGTCATTCACCTTCCTGGCAGGCGAACAGCATGTCATGTCGGTCATCCTGGCCGGTGCCGGTGAACATTTCTCAGCCGGGGGCGATGTTGAAAAGGACATCAATCCCCTCCGGAGAAAAACAGTGAATGAATTCAGGGACTACTTCGAATCTCTGGCAGACCTTTACAGGATGGTTTACAACTTCGGCAAGCCCACCATTGCAGCCATAAAGGGCTACGCCCTTGGTGCCGGGCTTGAGCTCGCGCTCATGTGCGACATCCGTATTGCTTCAGAGGAGGCGCAGATGGGGGAATTCTTCGTGCGCATGGGCCTTGTGCCTGAAACCGGAATGTGCATGCTCCCCAAGATCGTGGGGCTCGGCATGGCAAAGCTGATCTGCATGACCGGGGACCTGGTGGACGCGAATGAGGCGCTGCGCATAGGTCTTGTAGAGAAAGTGGCGGCGCCGGCAGAACTCATGCCCCAGGCCGAAAAGCTTGCTGTAAAACTCGCAGGCAGCCCTGTATCAGTCCGGATCATAAAACGCGCTATCAATGATTTTGCCGCTATGCCATACGAGGCAACCATGACCGCGCAGATAGGATACCAGTTTGAGGCCACAAGGACATCAGACCACGCAGAGGCTGTGGCCGCGTTCATGGAAAAAAGGAAGCCGCTATTCAGAGGGGAATAGGACACCGGGAACATTTATACAAGGCAGGACAGACGCATATCATTTATAATAAGGCAATCCCTGCCATGTACTTTTCCGTGTCGTCAGTGCAGAATAATAAGTTTTGATAACCTGCCGGTTTTTGCTATATTTTATTAGTCTCCTGAAAAACCCGGTGATGGACTGATTCAGGAGACTTCAAGAATACCACAACAGGGAGAAATCATATGCTTGAAGACGGAGACAGAGGCGTAATAATACAACGCGACAAAGAGACCTACGCAGTTGCACCCCACATACCATGCGGAGTGGTGAGCCCTGCCACACTGAGGAAAATAGCTGATGTTGCTGAAAAATACAACGCGGCAGCACTGAAGCTGACAGGCGCTGCAAGGATTGCCATAGTGGGTCTCAGGGAGGAGCAGATAGATGACGTCTGGAGAGACCTGGACATGACAGCAGGCGCGGGCACAGGCCTCTGCGTCAGAAGCATAAAGGCATGCCCGGGCACTACCTTCTGTAAAAGGGGGATGCTCGACAGCCTTTCAATGGGGATGAAGCTCGACGCGAAGTATCACGGACTTGAACTTCCGGGCAAGCTGAAGATGGGAGTGAGCGGGTGCCCCAACCAGTGCGCCGAGACCTGCATTAAGGACATCGGGCTTGTGGGCATGAAGAGCGGATGGAGGCTATTTGCCGGCGGAAACGGCGGCGCAAGGCCCAGGCTCTCGCAGGAGCTCACCAGGGACCTCTCTGACGACGAGGCCATGGCCATGATAGATAAAATCCTGGGCATCTACAAAGAGAAGGGCACGCAAAAACAGCGGCTCGGGTCATTCATCGAGAGTACGGGCTTCGAGGAGTTCAGGAAGATGGTCACTGGATGACAGGACATGATTAAAAGGCACGGTATGATAAAATCTACCGTGCCGCAAATCCAATGATGAAGCGATGTTTTGTTCTATTCCACTGTTACACTCTTAGCCAGGTTCCTCGGCTGGTCAACATCGCATCCCCTCATGACCGCTACGTGATATGACAGCAGCTGCAGAGGAATTACTGCAAGTACGGGAACAAGCGCCCTGTGTACATCGGGTATATAGATCACATGGTCTGCATGATTAACAATGTCTGAATCATTTTCAGTGGCAATTGCAATGATCCTCCCCCTCCTTGCACGGACCTCCTGCATGTTGCTCAGTATCTTGCTGTATATTTCATCCTTTGTAGAAATAAATACTACCGGCATCTCCTGGTCTATGAGGGCAATGGGACCGTGCTTCATCTCTGCCGCAGGGTAGCCTTCTGCATGGATATATGAAATCTCCTTTAGCTTCAGTGCGCCCTCAAGTGCAACGGGAAAATTTAATCCCCTGCCAAGGTAGAGGAAATTGCTTTTACTGCTGTACACCCCGGCTATCTCGCGGATTTTATCACTGGATGCCAGCACTTTTTTAACAAGTTCAGGAAGCTTCACCAGGTCGCTCACCAGGGCGCTCCCCTCGGTAAATGACATCTCCTTTCTCCTGGCCAGGTAGAGCGTCAGCAGTATAATCACTGTAAGCTGCGAGGTAAAGGCCTTGGTCGATGCCACGCCAATCTCCGGGCCTGCATGGATGTAAACTCCTCCATCGGACTCTCTCGCTATGGTACTGCCCACGACATTTGTGATGCCAAGGACCTTTATCCCCTTTCCCTTCGCTTCACGGAGAGCCGCAAGTGTATCTGCTGTTTCCCCTGACTGGCTTATTGTTATTACAAGGTCACCCTTTTTCAGCACAGGCTTGCGGTACCTGAACTCGCTGGCGTATTCCACCTCAACCGGTATCCTCGCGTATTCCTCGATAAGATACTCGGCAACAAGTCCCGCATGCCATGATGTCCCGCAGGCGATAAATATGATCCTCTCTATTCCATCAATTTCATCATCAGTGAGCCTGAGCCCGTCAAGCCTGGCCCTTGCCTCATCAATGATAAGCCTCCCTCTCATCGCGTTAGCAATTGTCTCAGGCTGTTCAAATATCTCCTTGAGCATGTAATGGTCAAAACCATGGCGCCCGATAGACGCGATGTCCCAGTCAACCGATTCAACTGACTTCTCTATCCCTTTTTTATTCTGGTCATAGATGCGGTACCCGTCACGCCTTACCTCCACTATCTCCCCATCCTCAAGGTAGACCACACTCCTGGTATGGTCAATTACAGCGCTCACATCAGAGGCAACCATCATCTCTCCATCACCTACACCAAGAATAAGGGGGCTCCCTTTTCTTGCTGCAATGAGAAGGTCCGGATCCAGCCGGTGCATCACAACAAGGCCGTAAGTCCCCTCAACAGTATCAAGGCACTTGATAACAGCCTCGGGCAGCGGGTGTTCTGCCAGGTAGTGTTCGATCATATGGGCAATCACTTCAGAATCGGTTTCACTTTTAAAAATATGCCCGCGTTTAATCAGGATATCCTTCAGATCTCTATAATTTTCTATTATGCCATTGTGGATAATTACCAGGTCTCCTGTGCAGTCAGAGTGCGGGTGGGCATTGATGTCATTGGGCTCACCATGTGTAGCCCACCTGGTGTGGCCTATACCTGCGGTACAATTCCGGAACCTGTCATAATCAACAACACCCTCCAGGGCCGATATTTTACCTGCCTTTTTCTCAGTGACCAGTTTCCCTCCGCAATTAATGGTGATACCGGCAGAGTCATATCCCCTGTACTCCAGCCTCTTAAGCGCATTAATTACCAGCTCGGGAGCGCTTTTCGTCCCAACATATCCGACTATCCCGCACATACTATCTCCTGTTATATTAAAAAATAAGAATAGACTTGTTTCCTTTCCTGTTTTTTTTACCGGGTCTAACGGGCGAAGCCACTTAAAAAAGCCCCATTCAGTCTTTCTGAAGGTATCAAACGCCAGTTTGGAAACAAGTCTGATATATCAAATCTGTTATACTACCTGTTTTGTGATGCTTCAATCCTGACAGATTCAAGGTAGAGGTGAACAAACCTGCCGCGGAATGACTCCTCTATCCTGAACTTTTTTATTCTGCCCGATAATGCAAAAAGCGTCCTGCCGATCTCCCTTTCTGTGAGCAGCTCCTTTAAACCCGGAATTTTATCATCGGCCGGTGCCTGATCGGTTCTTCCATGGATATAGAGCCAGTTATTATATACCATATCAGACGAATAATTTCCGGTTTCGGTGAACATGGCAGGATCGAGGAGGAAATCATAACCTGTTTTAATATCGCGGCCTATGAGGTCTATGAGCATGTAATTCAGCTCTTTACGCTGGTACGCCCTGCTCCCGAAGACCCCTTCATCCCAGCGCAGATACATCTCCCTGAGCCTGAAAAAATTCACAGATGCCTCGTCTGCGCCTGCCATACCCGGCCTGATCCCTGCCACAGAGATGCAGCAGGCAATTATTACTGCTGCACATATAATGTAAATTACTTTATGGCAACTGCTGCCTGTTTCAGGATTCATCGTGTGTACCGGTGTGTTCATAACTCTTTTTTTATTATTAACGAAAGCACTTTTCGATTTATTTAAAAAAAAATTGAAAAAAAATACTCTGTATTTATTATGCGCATCCTGATGATAAAATAAAGGTCCCGGTATAACTCAATACTTTCAATCGCTGCACAATTTGTCATATTTGATTGAAAATCCGGATTAACTTACAGGGTTACTGCTGAAAGAGCTGAACCGGTCATAATATAATTTAATCCAGTTGAATTACTATCAGTTTAATCTGGATCAGGTTTTAAAAAGATGTTACATTATTCACAGGAATATTCCAAAAGGGGAGCAAAGTAATGACTGACAAAAAATGGTCTGACAGGCAGGAGTCTACATGGAGAACAAAGGTCGGGCTTGCCGAGATGCTGAAAGGCGGGGTAATAATGGATGTTGTCACTCCTGACCATGCGAAAATCGCGGAGGACGCAGGCGCCTCAGCGGTTATGGCGCTCGAAAGGGTACCCGCAGATATACGCGTCGCCGGAGGTGTGGCAAGGATGTCAGACCCTGATGTTATAATAAAAATACAGGAATCTGTTTCGATCCCTGTCATGGCCAAGTGCAGGATCGGCCACTTTGTTGAGGCTCAGATACTTGAAGCACTGGGTGTGGACTTCATCGACGAGAGCGAGGTGCTCACACCTGCCGATGACAGGTTCCATGTAAGCAAGAGGGGCTTCAAGGTACCCTTTGTATGCGGATGCCGGGACCTGGGCGAAGCCCTGAGGCGCATAGGAGAGGGAGCTGCCATGATCCGGACAAAAGGTGAAGCAGGCACAGGCGATATCATAGAAGCAGTGCGCCACATGAGGACCCTGCAGGACGACATGAGAAGGATAAAAAGCCTTCCGGAGGAGGAACTCATGACTGCGGCAAAGGAGCTCGGCGCTCCCTATGAACTGGTAGTTGAGGTTGCGCACACAGGGAAACTCCCCGTGCCCAACTTTTCAGCAGGAGGCGTGGCAACTCCGGCAGACGCCGCCCTCATGATGCACCTGGGCGCAGAGGCCGTATTTGTCGGTTCCGGCATATTCAAATCAGGCGACCCTGCGAAGAGGGCACAGGCGATCGTGCAGGCTGTGACATATTACCAGGACCCGGCAAAACTTGCGGAGATATCCCGCAACCTGGGCGAGCCCATGACCGGTATAGGGGTAACACAGCTTAAAGAGAGCGATAAACTCGCAGGGCGCGGATGGTAAAGGCCCCTTCAGAATGAAATCAGGGATTCTTGCCATCCAGGGGGCCTTCCATAAACACAGACTGACCATGGAGAGCCTGGGGATAGAAACATGCGAGGTACGCAGCCGCGAGGAACTCCTGGCGGTTGACTGCCTCATTATTCCCGGCGGAGAGAGCACTGTCATGGGCAAGCTGCTGGTCAAAAACAACATCATGGAACTGCTGAAAGAGAGGATACTCGACGGAATGCCTGTATTCGGCACATGTGCGGGAATGATAGTCATGTCGCAAAGGATAGAGGGCATGGATCAGCCTTCACTTGGAGTTATGGACATCACTGTTGCACGGAACGCCTATGGAAGGCAGATAGAGAGCTTCGAGGCAAGCCTGAGCGTTGCCGGTATTGGCGGAAGCCCCTTCCCCGGAGTTTTCATACGCGCACCAAAAATTGTATCAACCGGAAACAGTGTGGAGGTTCTGGCGGAGTTTGAATCCGTACCTGTACTGGTCAGGCAGGAGAACATGCTTGCCGCAAGTTTCCATCCTGAACTCACCTCCGACAGAAGGATTCATGAACTCTTCGTTTCCATGGTGGCAAAAAACTGCAGCGCCTGACACGCCTCACTTCTCAGAATCATTATCATCACTACTCTTCACGTACCTGTTCATGATTTCAGATATCTCTTCAAGGCGGTAGGGCTTTCTTATGCTGGCGGTAAATCCGTAATCAGCGGGATCAGACATGATCCTGTCCTCGGAAAATCCGCTCGATGCAAAAACAGGAATATCGGGATACCTGCTTCTTATCTCCGCAATAAGTTCTCCACCGCCCATGCCTCCGGGTATTGTGAGGTCAAAGAACGCGGCGACAATATGCTTCCCGCCGGCCTCTGCCCTGTCCCACAATTCAACTGCCTCATGTCCGTCAACTGCGCCGAACACAGTATAGCCCATGCCGGCAAGCATTTCACCGGCGATCTCACGGATAAAATCCTCATCATCCATTACAATTACAAAGCCGCTGCCCCTGTGTTCGACCATGGCACCTGCATGATGTTCCGGCAGTATGCTTTTTGAAACCGGGAGCAGAATGTTAAATACGGTGCCCCTCCCCTGTACAGATTCAACCTCTATGTAACCCCCGTGTTTCTGGACTATCGAATAACAGGTTGCCAGTCCAAGCCCGGTCCCCTGCTGCTTTGTAGTAAAGAAGGGATCAAAAATCCTCTTGAGAAGATCAGGCGGAATCCCTATGCCGGTATCAGCAATGGAGATATTTATGTATTCCCCGGCATCAAGTACAGGGTTGTCCCCCCTGGCCAGTGTGCAGTTTTTCGCGGAGATGATAACAGTGCCGCCAATGGGCATGGCCTGCTTAGCGTTTATAATTATATTGTCGATCACCTGACCCATCTGATTTTCATCAAAGTCGCAGCATTTCAGGTTATCATCGATCCTGTACTCGCAGATGATGTTTGAGCCGGACAGGGCAAATGATACGCTGTTTCTTAACAGCATCCCCATATTCCCGGTCTTCTTCTCGGGCATCCCTCCCTTTGAAAAGGTAAGGAGCTGCTGAGTCAGGTCACGCGCCCTGTTATAAACCATCATGGCTTTGTCAAGGTAACCTGAAACCGTATTGTCAGAACGGGATTTGATCCTTGCCATTTCAATGTAACCGAATATCCCCCCGAGCAGGTTATTAAAATCGTGAGCAATGCCTCCGGCAAGCACGCCAAGCGAATTAAGCTTATCGGTCTGCTGCAGAACCTCGGTGAGCTTTTTCTTCTCTGTCATGTCCCGGAATACAAGGACAACACCAATTGTCGCATTGTTTTTATCTTTTATGGGGGCGCCGCTGTCGGCTATGATTCTCTCGGTCCCGTCGCGTGACACAAGGAGCGTATGGCTGACCATCTCGATGATCTCTCCGGTTTCGAGTATGCGCCCCACGGGATTGTCAAATGGTACGCGGCTGATTTCGTCAATGATACGGAAGACCCCGGCAAGGGGCCTTCCCCATGCCTCATCCTGCTTCCAGCCGGTAAGCTCTTCAGCTACCCTGTTTATGACCATAACCCGGCCCTGTGTGTCTGTTGTGATCACCCCGTCGCCTATACTCCTCAGCGTAACCGCCAGTCTCTCCTTCTCTGCGGAAATAGCCTCCTCGGCCTCTTTACGTTCAGTTATATCACGAACGAATGCCAGGTATGTCCCATCAGGCATCATCCGTGAAATCATCTCGATAAAAACTTCCGACCCGTCCTTCCTGGTAATAATCCGGTCATTTCGTACAACCTTCCCCTGCCTGAGCAGGTCAAACCGGAATGGGACCCTTTTCTGTTCTTCGATTGAAAACAAACCGGTGATGTTCCTGCCGATCAGTTCGTCATGAGAATAACCGGTCACCTCGCAGGCACTCTGGTTCGTACCAATAATAATTCCCTCCGGGCTGCCGCGCAATATGGAATCAGGCGCAAGGTCAATGAGCAGCCTGAAATTCTCCTCGCTTTCACGGAGCGACAACTCTGCAAGTTTCCGCTCTGTGATATCATTGCCTACTACCTGATACTCAGTGATGTTTCTCTTTTCATCGATAATTTTCTGAAGATACCACAACTGCCAGTACGTTTTTCCGTCGGGAGCAACGAACCTTCTCTCCATTGTTGATGAAAGCTGCCCCGGTTTCAATGATGAGAGATAAGCATGAACCTGGTCGTAGTTCTTTATCTGCATTACATCGGCAATATTTGAGCCGATAACCTCGGTGTTAAAACCGAGCCTCTCCTTATAATAATTCTTCCACGCGGTGTTGACGAAGGTAAAAGTTCCGTCATCAAGAAATCGCGCAATCATTTCCGATTGAGTTTCCACCACTCCCCTGTACTTCTCCTCGGCCATCTGAAGTTCATGATTAACAGCTATGAGTTCCTCGTTGGCGGCCTCCATCTCCTCGTTAACTGCAACGAGCTCTTCATTGGCTGCCTCCATCTCTTCGTTCATGGCCATGAGTTCTTCATTTTTCTGCTGAAGTTCAATCCGGCTTCTCTCCAGTTCATCGCGCATCTGCTTCCTGTCGGATATATCGCGTACGGTAGCCATTATCTTCCGTTCACCGCCTACTTCGATGATGTGAAGCACAACCTCTACCCAGAAAGCTTCGCCGCTCTTTTTCTTTGCCATCCACTCGAATACTGTTTTACCGCCGTCAATCGCACGCCTGAACATCTCCCTTACCCTGTCATTGTCATAGCCAGCCTCAACCGCACTCAGGTTGCTGACGCCAGTCTCAAGTAAATTCTTTCTGTCATCAAAACCGTAGAGCCTGAGTACGGTATTATTAACATCGAGTATGTCTCCAGTGGCATAGTCATGGATGAATATTGCATCGCTTGCTGAATCGAAAATCTCCCTGAAATACCGCTCCCTGGATCTGACCTCACCGTGAAATTTAAAAAGACCAATAGCAGCCTGGACTGACCGGCTGAATACACTGCCGCAGGAACCTTTCAGAATAAATCCGTAGTGATGTACCGCGCATAAAGCTGAAGCATCGAAATCTTCACTGTTATCAACGACAAACATTAAGGGGACTTCTCTTATACACAGAATTGAATGCGCGGTCTGCAGGCTGTCAGAAAGATGTTCAGGTCCGGTTTCTATCAGAACGATATTTATGGAAGGATTACCCATGAAGGCATCTGTTGAACTTATACCCAGTGGAGCAGATGTGACAATGAATCCCGCATCCCGAAGGCCCTGTATTATATGGTGTAACT
>CAYTSF010000070.1:1332-6658 GCA_964440335.1 uncultured Leptospirales bacterium | reverse complement strand
GCAGATGTGACAATGAATCCCGCATCCCGAAGGCCCTGTATTATATGGTGTAACTGTGAAGATTCGCCACCTGCAAGCAGAACAGTTCTTTTCCCGTTTATCGTTTCAGCCATTAAAAGTTTATCCGCCATGATATAGATTGTGGTATTCAATATAACAATAAAAAACGGGAAAATCCATTTTCCTTTTTTATGCGAATGCGGATGTGAAATATCTTGAAAATTCTCAGCATGTTTTCAATACTATTCCCAAGATTGCACAATTGTCTAATCCCGCACTGTTACCAAAAGAGGTGATATCAAGTGACCCAGGAACGTATAAGTAACATCGAAAAAAAAGTAACTGAACTTAAATTTCATGAAAGGGACCTTCTAAAAGAGAGGGAATCAGTCCGCCTCAAATCACTCTCCATGGCCGAGAAATGCGATGCAGTGGAGGATATCATAAACGATTTTTTCGTTAAGCACCTGAGGGCATCCAGGCGCGACATTGACGTAAGCGCAGTGCCCTCAAAGTACACGGGGAGGGACGACGAGGAGCACCTTTCAGAGGTGAAGGTAAACATATCGCTCGACAGGCCAGAGGAGGGATTATCATACAGATCAATCTCCGTGCAGCTTTTCCTTGTAACGGGTTTTATCGATACGGATGTTGCTTCACGCGAAAAAAAGATCACGGACGAAATTGAAAAGCTGAGGTCTGAAATAGAAAAGCTTAAGGAGGAGAAAAAGCTTATCAAAAGCAGGGTATAACGGGATGCTCATGAATCCTGTTCGTCTGTGTTTTTAAAAATATTCTTTATCATGGGAAAGCCCCTTGATTTCTGGATCAGAACCGCGTTTTTTCCGCCTGATTTTATTGAAATCTTTTTATAGAGAGAAAGGTTCTTTGTGAAAAGCTGCGCCATCGAAAGGGTCGTGTCCTTGTCTATCACGCAGCGGTCGTCGATGTTGAAAACAACCGGGTCGCTGTATCCGAAACGCGCCTTTTCGCTGATCCCTTTCTGGACAACACCTGCAATTTTTTTTGAAACCTCGAGCCCGGTATCAACTGACCATGTACCAATAATATAAAACTCCCGCTCCGCCAGCGACCTGTGTTCATCTGTGAGATCTGTGACGATCTCGCCGTCATCGTATACTGAACCTTCATCGATCCTGAAAAGCACCCGTACAGCGCCGCCTGCCGTCTTTGCAGGTTCAGGTTTCTCAAGGACGGCCGGGGCATCCTCATCATGCGCTTCAATGGTTTCATGCCGCGGCAACTGATCATTTGCGGCCTTTGAACTTTTCATCAGAAACCTGGTTACGCTCTCTGTTATAAGGTCAGATGAGAGCCCTGTATCAAGCAGTTCAATGCTGAACAGTTTTAAAAAACGTTCCCTGTCACTTCGCAGTTCATCAATGAAAAAATTTATTTCCGGGTTGTTGGTAGAGAGGAGGTTCATGACGCTGTGAGGATCGGAGCCGATACCGAATTCCTTCTCAAAAGAGTCCCCCTGCGTCAGGAGCAGGAAGGCGCCATGAAGATTTCTGCATTCCACCCCCTTGCTCAGTATTACATAGGCAATAAGAAATGTCTTTAATATCTTGAGCATGCCGGGGTCCTGCTTTGCGTCAATGGCCAGGTCTATCTGGCTGTCCATGATAATTGCCCTGGGGAACCCCTTATCTTGTATAAAACGCAGCAGTTCGGCCCTTATAAAAGCAGTTTTCCCTGACCTGGCTATCCCCTTCTGCATCATGGGTATGGATGTCAGTGCAGGATAATCCTCTGTTAATTCATACCCCAGGCTGTTCAGTGCGATTTTAATCGGCGAATTTATCCGGGTTTTTTCCGTGATCAGGAATATACGGTTGGACACTTCTATTGGCATATTCAATCCTGTGGCAGGGGAGGTATTGCCCCATACCTATATCAACATGATAACTGAAAAGTATCACCATAACAGTAAAAGTCAATTATTTTCCAGGCACATTTATATCGCATGCGGCGACAGCGCCATTGCAGCTGCCGCAACCTGCTCATCTGCCATGTAAAAATTTTCTTTACAAGGAACCGGACGGGGTGCATTGTCAGATCAGGTTGATGATCCGATAAAACCAGTACAGGATATTCCATGGAAGATTTGCAGAAAAAACTCGAAGCCATCCTTGATTCCTCGCACCTCAGGAAAATCAATAGCATCCGCGACAACAACTCCGGAATGAACATAGCATCCGGCATGAGAAACATCACGCCCGGTGAAGTCAGGGTACTCGAAAAGCAGAACAATACTGCGCAGAGCTGGAACAGCATCCAGGTGACGCACGATTTCATCCCTGATCACATCAGGGGCAGCAGGTTTTCAGGCAGGTGCAGGCTCGGGAGGTTTGACGGGTCTGACGTGACCGCATGGAACAATGTCACTCTCCCATGCGGGATTTATGACAGCACCATTGACAGTTCCAGCATATGCAGCGGCGCCGCAATACACAGGTGCGGCATTGTTTCGAATTACATTATCTCGCAGGGGAGCGTCATATTCAATTGCGGATCTGTCACCGCAGGTAGAGGCATCAGTTCAGGGAACGGCGAGGTTCTCCCTGTTGGCCCCGAAACAGGCGAAAGGTCCCTGGGAATCTTCGCCGAGATGAACATGGCCCTGGCAGCAGAACTGGCTGAAAAAAAATCTGCCCTACAGGCATACGGAGAGTTCCTTCAACGCTACACCGGCATGTGCAGGCTGGACACGGGTTACATCGGTGAGCGCTGCATCATAAGGGACGCCACCACAATCGAAGATTCATTCATTTCAGATAATTCGTCAATCTCGGGCACGCTGGGCATTGCCCGTTCAACCATACTCAGTTCAGCCGACGAGCCTGCCATACTGGGGCACGGCGTACAGGTTGAGGACTCGATAGTGCAGCATGGATGCCGCGTACTCTCCGGCGCCGGCCTCTACTCCTCGCTTCTCATGGAACATTCAGAGGCTGAAAAACGGTGCATAATAAACTCAAGCATTATCGGCCCAAATTCCTCCATCGGCGAAGGGGAGATAACATCCACCCTTGCAGGCCCCTTTACCGTGGCGCACCACCAGTCGCTGCTCATCGCGTGCATCTGGACTGGCGGCAGGGGGAACATAGGTTACGGGGCCAACGTCGGTTCAAACCACACTTCGCGACTTCCGGACCAGGAGATCTTCCCCGGCGAGGGTATGTTTTTCGGCCTGGGCTCAAGCATCAAGTATCCGGCGGACTTCAGGCGCTCCCCCTACACGGTCATTTCAACAGGCACAGTGACACTGCCGCAGCGGATGGAGTTCCCCTTCTCCCTTGTCACACAGCCGGAGATAATCCATGAACACATCCCTGCCATGTACAACGAACTGAAGCCCGCATGGATGCTCGCCCGGAACATCTACACGCTCATACGGAACGAAACCAAGTACCGCAGGCGCAACAGGGCAAGACGGGACACCTTCGACTTTACCATACTGCGCCCGGGGATCATCGACATGATGGTCACAGCAAGGGACAGGCTGCTGGCTGCGGAACCCAAGAAAACATATACCGACAGGGAAATCCCCGGCGCAGGGAAGAACTTCATCACATCAGAAGCGCTCACCGAAGGGGCCGAGGCCTACACTTTATTTATCAGGTACTACTGCCTCAGGGAGTACGCCAGGCACGCAGGCAGGCTCATTGCAGACGGTACAATCCCTGATTCGAATAACATGCGCGAATCAGGCAGTGAAATAAAATGGCTGCACGCATTAAAGCTCCTTGCAGAGGAGGGACTTGCGGAAAACAATCCGTCACACAACATGGAGATGTACATAGAAATAACACAGAGGATTTACTCCATGGCGCTGAGTTCCAGGATGCGGGACTACGAACGGGGGAGCGCAATCATAAACGACTATGCGGTTTACCATGACCTTCCGGAGAACGACCCGGTTATAAAAGATACGCGCGACATGAAAGAGATCGAAGTTAAACGGGCAGCGCAGATAATAAGCATGCTTAAATAAATTATCCATGGGGCGGAGGTTTCAGGACAGGATACAGTTACCGGAAAAAGCTGCCGGATCAATTACTGCCTCATGATACGGGTTGTTATATGGGCACGTCCTCAACAGATTCTATGACACCGCAGAGCACATCCCTGCTCCTGCCGGTTATGGCCAGCTCTCCCAGCTTCAGTTTTGATTCCTCTATGAGTTCCCTGTGACGGTTTATCGTCTGGTCCATTGCGCCGCTTTCAATTATGGATTTCCGGATGAACTCCACATCCCCCGCGCTCTTTTCAGCCTTCAGGAAACACTTCGTAAACTTCTCCCTCTCATTTCCCTGAAGGTTTGACGCTGCATTCTGCACAAGCAGGGTGAACTTCCCCTCCCTGATATCGGAGTCATTGGGCTTGCCCGTATCGCTCTCAATGCCGAAAACCCCGAGCAGGTCGTCCCTTACCTGGAACGCCACACCCAGGGGAACACCGAATTCTGTTATCCGCTGCTTCTCCCTGGCGTTCCTTCCGCCGCTCAGCACGTACCCCATCATCATTGGATAGACCATGGTGTAATACGCGGTTTTCATAAGGCTTATCCTCAAGGGCGCGTCGCTCTCGGGGTCTATGGCAACTGGCATGGTGTTCAGCGAATCGAGTATCTGGCCCCAGGCAGTCATCTCGTAAGTCTTCGAGAAAACTTCAAGGAAGCTGTTCCTGTACGCGGGCCTCACCCTGGCGCTGCAAATAAGTTCAATCGCACATGAGAATATGACGTCCGCCAGAACAGAGGCTATGTCAGTACCGATTGCCTTATTGGAACTGGATTTAGCATACATGTCACCCATGAGTATGTGGAGGGATTTTTTGCCGCGCCTGAGCTCTGACCTGTCGATTATATCGTCCTGAACCAGGAGAAAGGAGTGCATGAGCTCCACAGCAGTCGCAAGCTTTATTATCTCATCGATGCTGCCGAATCCCCGCCTGTACCCGTTGAACGAGTTAATGAGCAGCAGTGGCCTGATCCTCTTGCCATCACGCAGACAGAACTCCGAGATTGCAGAATACATCTCCTTCATGAAATCAGCGTCAGCCGATGCGACCTTCCCGTCAAAAAAACCGGTAATGAGTCCATCTATGACCGGGACGTGCTTACCTGAAAAATGCCTGAATATATCCCTGTAGCTGTATTCCCTCTTTCCCATGCCTGAAATCCACCTCCGGAAATTGCCATAATAAGCATCATTGATATTCTATATATCAATTTGTAAACAGTTATTTACCGGTTGTTTTTCAGGTATCTGGCCACTGTTTGTCCACTGTTTGTCCACTG
>CAYTSF010000070.1:0-1232 GCA_964440335.1 uncultured Leptospirales bacterium | reverse complement strand
CCACTGTTTGTCCACTGTTTGTCCACTGCTTCTCCGCTCATCCTCCACTAAAAAAACCTCGTTAGTGGAGAAACATGATTAACCGGGCATGAAAATACATAATCTACCGGATTCACTTAAAAGGCCGGGGTTTCACTCCCCGGCCATGGAATTCTTCAGGAGACTGCGGGCAGCCATGAAATCAATCCTACCTGGTAATTTTTTTCACCTTACCGTTACCGTAATCGCAGACAAGTAGTGATCCATCCTTTGTTGTGGCAAGCCCGCGCGGCTGTGAAAAGCTGGCATCATCGGCCTCTCCATCGCTGTCGCCGGATTGACCGGTGCCTGCTAATGAGATTACATTGCCTGAAGGTGTGATGATCTGTACCCTGTTGTTGTTCTCATCGCATACGAATATTGCACCGTTTTTGTCAGTTGATATGCCGTGGGGATTGTTGAATTTTGCTTCATCAAGTGTACCTGTGTCTGTGCCTCCGGAATTATCCGGTGTAAGTTCAGTTACCTGGACATCACTGACACTGCCTGATGCGGGAATATCAATCTGCACAACATTGTTGCTCCCGCTCCCCTGGTCAGTTGTATACAGTGTAATTGAATTGTCGCTGTTTGTTACAAGGGTGAGCCCATGGGGTTCATCAAGGGTTACACCTGAAGGGAGTGAATCCGTAAGGCTCACGGGTGTTCCCGCACTGCCGCTGCTTACAGGTATCCTGTATATATCACCAGTCCCCTGGTCTGCAACATAGAGATTACCGCTGGAGTCTGCCGCTATGCCCGTTGGATTATCCAGCACGTCGCTGTTTACAAAATCTGCAGTAGTAGTTACAGTGCCGTCCCCCTTCACCTCTACTTTCACAATCGATCCATCGGTCGAAAGGACACTGCCACCTGTACCTGTATCTGCAACATATAGTATGTCTGTTGTTCCATCAGTAACAGACGTTATGCCGTCAGGATGTGAATCTGTCCCAAGATCAGTGATTATAGTGACAACACCATCCTCTGTTACCTCTTTGATCTCTCCGCTTGAAATATCAGTGATATAGATATTGCCGTTATCTGTAACCGTAACGCCATCGGGGCTGCCCCCCACATCAGCAAGAGTATCAACCTTATTCTTATGCCCTGAACTGCACGACATGAAAATCACTGCAAACACCATTATAAAAAAAGCTGTATATTTCATGATTGTCCCCTCTCCTTTCAAGGTTTTCATGATATAAAGATAA
>CAYTSF010000069.1:13890-17191 GCA_964440335.1 uncultured Leptospirales bacterium | reverse complement strand
ATGGCCGCACGCGCATCGTTAAGTTCGGTAACCGGAACATCTATTTCACAGCCTGAGAAAAAAAGTATAACAGGCAGGAGCATAATTCCGAACCTGATTTTATTAAGTGATTTTTTCATGATATGACCTCGGCGTAATATTTTATAGATCATCAGCTCTGTTTCGCGGTCTGTTGATGCCGCAACATGTGCCTTCTGAAAGAAATATAGTATTCATTTTTAAACAATTCAAAGTAATATACGCACTCCCCCAGTCTGTCAATTTATTTTGTCGTGAGTTTTTTTAATGCGCAAATTTTATTACAAAAATTAATTATGTCATATGTGCCTGCTTAACAGAAGCCCGCACAGGCTGTTTTGCAGCAATTTTTTCTTGCCAAAAGAATTACCCGCAAACACTCTGATAATATCAATCAGAAACTGGTTTTCACAGCTGCTATTGCCCCCGGCCCGCCTTGGGCGCGTAAAGGGCATATCATAATGTGTATATCCATTTTATGAACGGTATGGATCAAAGATTATGAGTTACCCCGCGCATCAGTTAAAAATTATAGTGTGTGACGAAATAATTGAACCGGGCCCTGAGCCCCATGGAGCAGTTTAAGTATATGATAGACATCTCAATCATAAGGGATAAAAAAATCGCATCCATTGCAGAGAAGGTGCTTTCGGGTGTGGCCGCAGACGGGGACGATGCCCTGGCCATGCTTGCGACAAATGACATACCCGGACTTGGAATGATAGCAAACCATGTGCGCGAGTTAATAAACGGCAACACCACTTATTACGGCGTCAACATAAACATCAACTATACGAATATCTGCGAGCTCAGGTGCCCGCTCTGTGCATTCTCCTGTGACAGCGGAGACCCTCAGGCATACCTCTATTCGGTTGATGACATTGAAAGAATTCTTCGCGATGCCGACGGTACCGGGGTCGATGAGGTACACATAGTGGGCGGGCTGCACCCTGAACTGAAGCTCGACTACTTTACTTCGATGCTGCGGAGGATCAAGTCGGTAAACCCGGAGATATTCATCGTGGCGTTCACCGCAGTTGAATATGATTACTTCGCAAAGGTCAACGGCATGACCCTGCGCCAGGTTTTCGGCGAGCTGATAGACGCAGGCCTGGGCGCTCTGCCGGGAGGCGGCGCCGAAATTTTTGCCGAGGCAAAGCGCGGGGTAATAGCCCCTAAAAAAATTCCTGCCGGGCGCTGGCTCGAGGTAATGGAGACGGCCCATTCAATGGGGCTGACCACCAACGCCACGATGCTGTACAACCACATAGAAAGCAGCGATGACCTTGTGGATCACATGGGGCGCATCCGCATGCTGCAGGAGCGCACCGGCGGGTTCAAGACCTTTGTGCCGCTGCAGTTTCATGAGGATAATACAACCGTAAGCACAGGGCGTGGCGAGAGTACAGGTTTTAACGATGTCCGGGTTTATGCGACGGCAAGGGTTTTTCTGCACAACGTGCCGCACATCAAGGCCCTGTGGATGTATATAGGCGAGAAGATGGCGTGCCTGCTGCAGGACTTCGGCGTGGATGACATCGGCGCGACGTATAACAGGGAGAAGGTTGTGCATTCGGCCGGCGCAAAGACCCCGGACCACGGTTCCGAGGAGTTCCTCAGAAGGCTGGTCGCCTCAGCGGGGAGGGTGCCGGTGCGCGCCGCTGCTGATTACAGGAGAGTGGAGAAGAAATGAATATAGGATACATAAATTACCTGAACTGTTTTCCTTTTTACTATAACATGTTCGAGCGGGAGCCTGTAAAGGACGTCAACATTGTCCCTGCGTATCCCGGCGAGCTGAACAGTTTGATGAAAAGCGGCGAGCTCTCCATGAGCCCGGTCTCCGCAGGCGCATATCCCTATTTGCAGAAGGACTGTGTAATCCTCCCCGACTTCTGCCTGAGCTCTGTAGGGTACGTCAAGTCCGTGATCCTGCAGAGCCATATACCAATCGAAGACCTTGATGGCAGGAGAGTGGGACTTACCACCGCGTCAGAAACATCCGTGGCGCTCCTGAAGGTGCTGCTGTCAAAATACTATAAGGTGAACCCGGTCTATGTCCCGGTAAAGCCCAGGCCCGACATGAAGGATATAGACGCCGCCCTTGTGATAGGGAACGAGGCCATGGCCGAGCCCGATGAACCGGTTGAATACATATATGACCTGGGCGACCTGTGGATGCGCAAAACCGGTTTCCCTGTTGTGTTCGCCATATTTCTTGCGCGCAGGGATGCCGTGGAGAAACATGGAGAGCTGATACGCCGGGTGTGCACATCGTACAAGAAGTCCCTTGAGATAATGCGCAATGAACGCGACATTGTTGTGGCACGTGCCTCTGCCAGGTATCCCGATATCAACTGGGACATTTCAAAGTATTACACCTACCTGAAGTTCGAGTTTACTTCAGAGCTGAAGGATGCTCTGGGCTTTTACTACAACGAGGCGCACGGTGCCGGTGTGCTGGACAAAGTTGACAGGCTGGAGTTCGCATGGCTATGACAGATACATCCAACCTTAAGAAAAAGATACTTTCGGGTGAGCGCATAACAGAAAGCGAGGCTGTAACTCTCTTCGCCATGCCCATGCCTGAACTCGGCGCGCTTGCAGACGCGCGCCGCCGGATGAAATACGATAATGATACCGTGGGCTTTGTCATAGACCGCATAGTGAATTTTACCAATGTCTGTGAAGCCCGCTGCACATTCTGCGCGTACCATTCGCGCGCGGGCACCATTCCTCCATACGAGATGTCCATGGAGCAGATCCTGGCAAAGATCGGCGAGCTCAAGGATACGGGCGGGACACAGGTCATGCTGCAGGGAGGGCTGCACCCTGATTATACAGTCGAGTTCTATGAGAACATGGTGCGGGAGATTAAAAAAAGTTTCCCCCATGTTTACCTTCATTCATTTTCACCTTCGGAGATAGTGCACATGTCCCGCGTAAGCGGAATTGGCATAAAGGACGCAGTTTCAAGGCTGAAGGCTGCGGGACTCGATTCGATACCGGGAGCTTCTGACCTTTTGGTGCAGAGGGTCAGGGATGAGGTGAGCCCGAAAAAGGCAACCGTTGATGAGTGGATAGAGGTCATAAGGGCCCTTGCTGCAAACGGCATGGGCTCAACAGCGACCATGACCTATGGAATGGGTGAGTCGCTTGAGGAGAAGGTCCAGCATCTCTCTGTTGTGCGGTCTGTTCAGGATGAAACGGGCATACTGCGCGGGTTTATCCCCTGGTCTTTTTCACCGGGAAATACTGCGCTCAGCCATATACCCGGTGCAAC
>CAYTSF010000069.1:7377-13790 GCA_964440335.1 uncultured Leptospirales bacterium | reverse complement strand
AGGTTCTGATTTCCTCTGCTTGTGATAAATTTTTTTCAGCTGCCCAGTTTATGTATTATATAACAGGAGATTAAAGCTGATAAACAATTTATCTGAAGGGGAGGATTTATGCCAAAAGAAGTCATTCCAAAAAAACCGGAATTAACGCCGGAAAAAGCTTATGAAATATTCAGCTCAAAATTCGGCAGCAAATACGAGGTCTACATGTCAAAGCTGCCGCGCCTTGACTTTGCGATGAAAAAAAGCGCATGGTCGGGAATTGCGGTAAAGATAGTCCAGAAAGAGGATAAAACAATTATCCGATACGGCGCGTTTGCACCATCGGCATTCGTAAGGATGCTTCAGCTGGGACTTATTCCGCTGCTTGTACTCTGGTTCACCAGCTGGAAAGATATGCAGAATGAAGTGAAGGAATTTATTGAAAGTGACCCGGCTTTCAGGTGATTGATCGGCCCGGGCCTGTTGAGGCATTCAGAACATTATTCTTCATGAACACAAAGAGGTCGTCGATCATGAGCTTGATGTTCGCGATGATATCCCTGTCCGCTTCATGCTCGGCAGTGTCGCTCACGATTTTCCAGAGGTAGCCCTGAACTTTATACGCGCGGCAAGCCTGTACAAAACCAGCTCCCTCCATGTCAACAAGCTTTGCGGCCTGACCGACCTTCTCCCTTTCGCCGCGCGAGATGACCGGTCTGTCCAGCGTGGCCAGGGACGCCCCGGTGAATCCTTCAATCCTGTCGGGGATTATCCGGCGGATCTCCCTGTTTATGAGCTTGGGCCTGTCCCAGTCTATAATCTCTGTTATGTGGAATATGTCCCTGGCATGAATCGTATCGCGAAGCCCGCCTGCGGCACCTGCATTATGAAGCGTCCGGATATTCTTCGCCTGTATCAGGTGCGCTGCGGCAAGGGCGGCATTTACTTTTCCTATTCCTGAAATTACAAGCGCCATGTCTCCAGACGTGTACACAGGGAAGGGCTCGCGCTTCTCCAGAGCAAGTCCAAGGCCGCTTATGAACGGTGCGGCCTCGAGCATGGTTGCCATTACAATTCCGGACTCCATCAGATGATCCCCCTTTCACGTGCCATGGACTCAAGTTTATCAACGGCGAACATCCCCTTTTCACCCAGGTTAAGGGAGAAGTCGTTCACATAGAGGTTTATGTGGGCATCGATCACAGCGTCATCCATCTCCTGCGCGTGTGATTTGATGAAGGTGCGCGATGCCTCCCTGTGGTGAAAAGCGTACTCCACAGATGAACGGATCATTGAATCCACGCTGTTTTTAACATCCTCCCCAAGTGCTTTTTTCACAGCAATGCAGCCAAGGGGTATGGGCGACCCGGTTTCGGTCTCCCACCACTGGCCAAGGTCAATGATATTATCAAGGTTCCACTGCCGGTAAATGAACCTCCCCTCATGGATGATCACCCCTGCGTCATATTTGCCCGATGCCACGCCCGGGATGATGTTGTCGAACCTGGTGAACACAAGGTTACGCACGCCGGGCATCCATAGCTTCAGGAGCAGGCATGCGGTCGTAAGCTCGCCGGGTACTGCTATGAGGGAGTGATCTGAAATTATGCGGCCCCGCGAAACAACCAGGGGCCCGCAGCCGAATCCAAGGGCCGAGCCCGAACTGAGAAGCGAGTAGTCCCGGCGCAGTTTCAGGTACGCATGAAATGACAGCTTGGTTATATCGGTCTGCTGCGAGTGCGCCATGCGGTTAAGTTCCTCGACGTCGGCGATTACCGGGTCAAAGGTGTATCGCCCTGTGTCCACAAGGGAATGGGTCATGGCGTGAAAAATAAAAGTATCGTTCGGGCAGGGTGAAAACCCCAGTTTCAGTTTTTCCATGTGCAGAGTATGCAGCGGTTCATGCTGCCGGTCAATAAAAAAAGTTATTTTCCTCCTCCATGTATCATCTCCTGTCTGGGGAACAGCCTGTATGTCAGGGCCAGGATCGTTGCTCATGACATAACAGACCGCAAAAAAGCGGAACAGGAGCTTCCTGAATCAGAGATGAAATTCAGGATCTTTGCGGAGATTTTCGGGGGTGTGTGTATCTGTAAAGGGATACCTGCCGCAGTGGGTATCGGGAGATTCGGCTGAATTTTGTGAAACACGATTGATTTTATTAACTTCTTTTGATAATTTGTATCTATCAGAAATTGGTTTTCTACAGTTGTAATTTTTTTCCGCCGCCTGCGGCTGGAGTAGAAAGTATAATTATGTGTATATTCTTTTTATAAATGGCATTATAAGTAAATCATAGAACTTCCTGAAATCATAAACGGGGTAAACCATGTACACAATTCTGCACCTTGAAACAGGGATGCTTTACAAAAAAATTATCAGGGAGATATGCGAGGAGATAACAGCATCCTACGTCGGCGCCAACGGTGAGGAGGAGGCCTTTGAAATTCTGAAGTCGCAGAAAATCAACCTCATCCTTACAGCCATGGAACTTGAGACCGGGACTTCCCATCACTTTATCAAAAACCTGAATGAATCGGAGTTCAGGGATATTCCCGTTGTCGTTGTAACAGGAAACGACTCGCTGCAGAACAGGGTTTCCATGTACGAACTGGGTATCGTTGACTACATACATAAAAATTCCGGCGTTGAGCTGATCAAGCAGAACCTCCTCGCTTTCCGTAAGCAGGATACGCTGCTCATGAAGATGAAGGGCCTGGCATACGCTGTTGTTGATGACAGCAAGGTTGACAGGAAGGTGATCGAAAGGATCTTCTCCTATCACGAAATAACAAAGGTTGATTATTACGAATCGGGCCAGGCGCTCCTTGAATCGGGCAGGGAGTACGATGTCTACCTGGTTGACTTTATACTCCAGGATACTTCCGGCGACAAGGTGATAATGAAGCTCAGGGAAATGGGTTCTGAGAGCGTCATCATGGTGATCTCAGGCATTGATAATATCAAGACAGTATCGCGTGTGCTTTCGCTGGGTGCGGGTGATTATATCACGAAGCCTTTCAGCTATGACCTTTTCATGGCGCGCCTCAAAACAAACGTAAGGGGCTACCTGCTTTTTAAAGAGGTCAAACAGAAGACATCTGAGCTTGAAAAGATGGCCATTACCGACGCTCTGACAGGTCTCTTTAACAGGGGCCATATTTTTACCAGGCTCAATCAGGAGGTTGAAAAGGCCGAGAGGTATGGTTCGGTCTTTTCGCTGCTGATGATCGATATCGACAATTTCAAGCATGTTAACGACAGCAACGGCCACCAGTTCGGCGACGAGATACTCAAGGTCATAGCCGATGTGATCAGGATGTCCATACGCTCGGTAGATATAGCAGGCCGGTACGGCGGCGAGGAGTACATGGTGATCTTTCCCGAGATAAAGGCCGACGGCGTGGTGCCGGTGGCGGAGAGGATACGCAAGGGCGTAGAGGCGCTCAGGTTTCCCGGTAAGGAGATAAGGGTTACGGTGAGCGGCGGGGCTGCCGAATTTTCAGGAAGCATTGATAAACTGGTAAAACAGGCGGACCAGCTTCTTTACATGGCTAAGGAGGGAGGCAGGAACAACATTAAGTTCTGAGAATACTTTTTACAATGCTGGTGAGTTCCGCAAGGTCGTATGGTTTTTTGATGAATCCCACGGCACCCATTGATAGCATTTCTTCTATCCTGTCCTCTTCGCTGACGCCGGTTGCAAGAATAACCTTTATCTGAGAAGAGCTTTTTTTAAGTTCAATAAACAGATCCCTGCCTGACATGCCTGGCATCATCAGATCAAGAAGTACAATATCGATTATGCCGGATTGTTCTCTGAATATCTCGAGTGCACGGGAGCCGCTTTCCGCAGTGATAACTTCATAGCCGCATTGTTTCAGTGTGCCCTCGGCAATGGTGCGCATTATCTCTTCATCGTCCACAACAAGTATTATACCGGTTTCGCTGTGAGTCTGGTCCTGGCATTCCTCTTCGATAATGACCTGTTCATCACTCTTAAGCAGGGGAATGAAAATCTGAAACTCGCTCCCTTTACCTTTTTCGGAAAATACATCAATGAATCCGTCATATTGCTTTATGATGCTGAAAACAATACTCAGGCCCAGCCCTGATCCTTCGCTCTCTTTTTTTGTTGAGAAGAATGGTTCAAAGAGCCTGGAAAAACCTGTTTTATCTATTCCCACGCCGGTATCTTTTACTTTAAGGATGTAATAACTGTATCCCTCCTTTGCCTCAGCATGGAATTTGCAGAAGGAACTGTCTGCCGTGATTTTATCAATTTTTACATGAAGCTGGCCACCCTCCTTTTCATCCTTTCCACGCATTATTGTCATTGCGTGAGATGCGTTCACGCACAGGTTGAGTATGACCTGTTCCATGTGTGTGGGGTCTGCGATTACCATTGCGGGCCTGCGGTAGGGGCCGGTTGTTATTTCAATGCTTTTAGGGAAGCTGCTCTGGCATATGGCCACAACGTTGTTTACTGAAAGGTTCAGGTCCACGGGCTTGAGCATGAGTTCATGTTTTCTTGAAAGGATAAGGAGCTGCTTTATCAGTTCAGATGCCCTGGTGGATGCATTTTTAATTGTAGTCATGTACTTTGTTATCTGGTCCGGTTCATTGAGTTTCTGCCTCTCAAGTATTTTCCAGAGAAGGTCCGCGCTCCCCATGATTCCGCCAAGTATGTTGTTGAAGTCATGGGCTATGCCGCCTGCCAGGGTTCCTATCAGTTCGGTCTTCTGTATCTGCCGTATCTGATCATCCTTCTTAACCATTTCAGTGATGTCCATGATGAAGCCTTCAAGCGCTTCTACTTCTTTTGCTGTGTTGTATATCCCCCTGCCTTTTTCCCAGACCCATGCGACATTGCCCTCTTTACGCCTGATCCTGTAACGGATTTCGTAGGCCTCGAACCTGCTCATTGCATCCTGAACATGTTCCCATACCATTTCCCTGTCCTCTTCATGGATTATATCATTAAATGACAGAGAGCTGTTGCCAATCAGCTCATTAACGTTATAACCTGTAATGTCCCTGCATCCGCTGCTTATGAATTCCATGGTCCAGCGGCTGTCGTTTCTGCAGCGGTATGCGATTCCAGGCAGGTTGCTCATGAGTGTAAACATCCGGCGTTCGCTTTCAATAAGCTTCTCTTCGTAGTTTTTGCTGGTGGATATGTCGGTTATAAAACCTTCAAGTGCGATGAGTTGCCCGGCGTTGGAAAACACACCCGAGCCCTGCTCCCAGACCCATTTTATATTTCCCGCCTTTGTTATTATCCGGTAAGTGATCCTGTAATGCCTGCGGTTGTTCACCCCTTCCTGTACCTGGTTCCATACATGTGACTGGTCATGGGGATGGATGATATCATTGTATGATCGTACCCTGTTCCAGACGAGTTCATCAACAGCGTAGCCGGTGAGTTCCATGCACCCGCAGCTTATAAATTCCATGGTCCAGTCTTTATCGTTAAGGCACCTGTATGCCATGCCTGGCAGGTTGTTCATGAGGGTGGAAAGCATACGCTGGCTGTCCAGCAATTCAAGCTGCAGGGGTGTTAGCCCGGAATTCTCCTGATCGCTTTTATTCTTCATCTTTCCATACTCTGCTTTGTTGTAGTCTGTTAAAAACCGGAGACCGCTAATAAATAATATACACTTTCACGATGGATTGCAAAATAAATGTTATCCCTCTTACCGCTGACATTGTTCCTCTGCGGGAACACAAATGATAGATTTGAATAATTAATGCAGGGTAAAAGTTTATGCCTGTTGTTTTTTCTTAAACGCTTTGTATATTATAGGTATTCAGGTCTGGTTTGATACTCCTGCAGGCCTGCCGGGCGGGAGATGATATTTATAGTCCTTTAAAACATTTGAGTTAACATAATCACTGGCTGGCAGCTGTGTGCGTGTTGAACCAGGCAGTCAAAAAATAATTTTAACAGAGGGGTATTTATGGGTTTTTTTGATAAGGTTAAGCAGGCATTGGGTTTTGTGGGAGTCAAGGTAACGCTGGTGGCGGATGATACTTTTTCCCGCGCAGGGAGCAGCATCCAGGGGAAAATGATCATCACAGCCAAGGCTGACCAGCACATACTCAGCGTTGAAGTGGGACTTGAAGAGGTATGGAGAATCGGCAAAGGTGAAAACGAAACAATGAAAACCTTTGACCTTGGAGAATGGAAGGATGAAACCGAATTTGACATCAAGGCAGGCGAAACAAGAGAGATTCCATTTACCCTTAATTATTCGCTGATCAAATCCGAGAATGACCGCATGATGGAATCATCCAAAGTGGGCAAGGCCCTGGGGGGCCTTGGAAAAATGATGGATGGCGAAAGATCGAATTACTGGCTGAAAGCGATGGCCGATGTGAAGGGCGCTGCCTTTGATCCCAACGCGGTTAAGGAACTGAAACTGGTCTGATTG
>CAYTSF010000069.1:2829-7277 GCA_964440335.1 uncultured Leptospirales bacterium | reverse complement strand
TATTACGCGATATACGGCATTATTGTTTTCCTCGCGGTCGCAATATTCAGGAGGATGTATTTCTGGATCGCGGAGCAGGTGCTTATCCTGATCATGCTCATGGGATATTTCCCTGCCCTGCAGAGAGTGCCTATTCTAAGGCATATTGATGACAGCGCGGCAAAGGTGCGTAACTTCTACAGGGATAACCCCAGGTACCTTTCAGGCGTAATGGTTGCCCTGAGGTTCGTGCCATTTGTAAACTACTTCGTTTTCTGGCGTGAGATCAGGCTCATGATGCTTATTTTTATTCTTTCACTGCCCGTTGATATACTCATTGAAAGTACATGGAACTTCGTTGTGTACGACCACACCCTCTCTTTCCTGGGAAACAGAGAGTTCTGGGGGAGCGTCTTTAATAACACATATTATTCAGCGGCTGTGGTACCTGTAATTGTCATGCTGGTAATCGGGAAAGACCTTAAGCGCATGGCGATGGAGGAGGAACGGGCAGCTGGCAACATCTCTGCTTCATAAACCCGCAGTGTTGCATGTACACAGGCTGTCATAGAGCCTGGCGTACTTCACCGGGTTAAGGAGTTTCTCAGCATCAACCATCTGTGCCATGAAATCATGGCCTTTAATGACAGTAATGCCGTTAACTGTGCCCTCCCCCTTAAAGACCGCCGTGTCATCAATCGCGCTCACCATGTCAACGCGCATCTCCATGGTATCGCCAGGGTGCATGTATCCTGAGAACTCAATCTTTTTGAACATGACCAGGTAGCCGAGCCTGCCCGGAAAGGACCTGAATATGAGAAAATTTGAAAGCTGGAAAAACGCCTCGGCCATGAGCGTTGGAGGGAACACACCGCTGAAGCCGGCAGGCCGCAGCAGAAAGTACTCCTCCAGGGAGAGGGACTTTTCTCCTTTGATAAATTGTCCGGGTTCGCAGCCGTTTATGCGATCAACGAGCCTGAACTTCATATGCCTCCGTCAACGGTGATGACCTGGCCGTTTATGAACGAGGCGCGTTCGCTCGACACAAAGGCGATCACGTCGGCAACCTCGCCGGGCCTGCCGAGCCTGCCGCACATGCAGTACTCCAGGTACTGCTTCTTCTGCCGCTCCGATGTGTTGAGCCCCACACCCCCGTTTATGAGGCCCGGGACAATGCAGTTTACGCGTATGTTGTAGCGCGACAGCTCTTTGCAGAGTGCAAGGGTGAATCCGGTCATTGCTGCCTTCGACGTGGCGTAGTGTACCGGCACCTCCATTATACGTTCTCCTGCCAGTGATCCTATGTTGATGATGCTCCCTGACGTATTTTTTATCATGAAGCGCGCAACCTCCTTTGTTACAATGAAGGGTCCCTTGACATTTACGTCCATGCACTCATCCCAGTCCTCTTCGTCGAGAAGGGGCAGGGGAAGTACCTCAGCCACGGCAGCGTTGTTTACCAGCACATCAATCCTTCCATGCCTGTCATAGACCGATTTTGCAAGTGCGGCTATTCCTGCACGGTCAGTGGCAGGAACTTTATGGCCCTGGCACCTGTCGCTGCCGAAGTGTTCCATGATCTCTGCTGCTTTTTTTTCCGCCCTGTTGTATGTGAAAACAACAGTTGCGCCTTCGTCAATGTATGCGCGGATGATCTCGCGGCCGATAGCACCTGTGCCGCCGGTAACAAGTACAACCTTTCCGTTAAGTCCCAGGTTCATGACGCGGCCCCTGCAAGTTTTTCGTACACAAAGCGTGTGAATACATCGATGTTCAGGAGCCTCGGGATGTCTCCCTGCTTGAGGCCGTATATAAACCTTGAGGCCGGTATCTCGGGGATGTTTGTCCGCAGTTCCTCCAGCGCGGCCTGGCTTATGCATCCGTTTTCGTCGAGCATCTCCTCTTTCTTAAGTTTAGAGCGTCCCCTGCCGCTCAGTTCGTCCTTGCCGATCTTCACGTTGTATATCTCTTCAATGTTGAATGAAAAATCGAGGAGGTCAAGGGAATCGAGGCCGTAGTCCTCTATGAGAGACTTCTGCGGGTCAATCACAATATTGTCATCCTCCAGTATCTCCTTTATCAGTTCTATGAGCCTGGACTGGATCTCCTCTCTGCTTACGGTATCTGCCAATTTATTTCTCCTCCGGTCTGTAGATTTCAATGATTTCATCAGGGCTTTTATGCCATGGCGCAACGGGCTTATGGTCGTAATGCCCCATGCATATGAATGCGGCGATTGAATAACGCTTTGGTATGCCGGTTATTTCTTTTATTTCATCTGCCGCGACAAGGGGCGCAGTCATGATGAGGGTGCCTATGTCCTGCTCCGCGGCAAGGAGCATGATGTTCTGCATTGCGAGAGATACGCTTATGAGCTCGCCGGTAAAGTGGCTGTTCTCATCGTCTGTAGCGAAGAGCCTGTAATTGAATTTCGCGGGTTTGACAAAGCAGCATATAATGACTACCGGCGCGTTCCTGAAGAGGGTGAAGTTTTCGCTGTAGCCTGACATCATCTCGTCGAGCACGCCGCTGCGGGTCTTGCATTCGGAGAGTTTCATTTCCACGCTGCGAGATATCCTGTTAAGCGTTTCGCGGTCGCTGATGATGAAGAACTTCCATCCCTGCCTGTTGTTGTTCGATGGTGCATGGGAAGCGGTAGCGATAATGCTCCTTACGGTTTCAAGCTCGAGCGGGCGGGAGTTGTATTCGCGTATGCTCCTTCTGGCGGTTATTATATCTGCGAGAGCTCTATTGGTCATTAAGTGATTTGCCTGCAATTAGTATCTGATGTGAGTAACATGATTTTCATCCCCAAAGCGGGTTTTGTCAAGAATTATATAGCGATCAGGGTGCACAAACTTTCCCTGCGGGCTCCAAATAACGCTTGCCTTTCTGCGGATGTATGGTAGAATCAAACTTCGGTTCAGTCTGAAATATATAAACGGGGATTGAGACATGCAGAAAGAGATAGTTGTTGTTACCGGCGGGTCGCGCGGTATCGGCGAAGCCATTGTGAGGCGCGTTGCATCTGATAAACGCGTCGTTGTTTTTACCTACTTCAATTCCGGGGAGAACGCAAGGCGCATAGCCTCTGATCTGGAAGACAGGGGATATGAAAACTACTGCTACGAGCTTGACGTGAGCAAATCCGAAAATGTCGAGAAATTTATACAGGAGGTCGGAGACAGGTTCAAGGACATACATGTCCTGGTGAACAACGCCGGCATTATAAGGGACAATCCCATGTACCTCATATCGGACGATGACTGGCACGATGTCATTAACACCAACCTCTCCGGGGTCTTCTTTGCGTGCAGGGCAGTATCCAGGTACATGATCAGGCGGCGCAGCGGCAGGATCATAAACATCTCCTCTGTGAGCGCCGCGACCGGGGCACGCGGTCAGTCCAATTACAGCGCTGCCAAGGGAGGCATAGAGTCCCTTACGCGAACCCTGGCCATAGAACTCTCGCCTAAAAACATAACAGTGAACTGCGTCGCTCCCGGCGTAATCGAAACCGACATGAGCGTTGAACTGATGAAGTACCATGGAGACGAGGTGCTTTCGCGCATACTGATGAACCGCATTGGTAAACCCGAAGAGGTGGCTTCTGTGGTAAACTTCCTCATGGGCAATGAAGCCTCGTACATTAACGGCCAGATAATAAACGTTGACGGCGGCATGATGTAATGAACTCTCCCCGCGCAGATAACCGGTCCGGAGATATGTACTTCACAATCGCCGGTGTCATGTCACTCCTGTTCTATGCGATGCTGGCAATCTACCATGCAATGCACAACATGCCCTACCACATACTCTGGACATGCCACAGCGCGTGCCTCTTTGTCGCAGCAGGGATGTTGCTGCGCAGCCCGCGCCTCAACGGTATAGGGCTGCTGTGGCTATGCTTCGGCCTGCCCATGTGGATCATCAATGTCTGTTCGGGTGATCCGCTGATAATTCTCTCTGTTCCTACGCATATAGGGGGGCTGTTGGTCGCGCTGTGGGGCGCATGGCAGCTTGGGATGAAAAGGTTCACATGGGTATGGGCCGCGCTGCTGCTTATATGCCTCATGTACCTGAGCAGGTACACAACACCTGCATTCGCAAACGTTAACCTGTCGCACGCCATATGGAGGGGGAGCGAGAAGTACTTCACATCGCACATGCAGTACCTGGTCTTTGTGCTTTTATGCGCGGTTGTGTCATTCAATGTAGTGGAATATATTTCGCGGAAACTGTTCAACAGAAACAAAACAGATTACACTCAGAATCCAGCTGAATAATATAAGGTTTTATTCCTCATTTCGCAACTGCGCAGGGCATTCACTCTTTCACAGCCCTGATTATCACATAGTCAGTCATCCCCATCCTGTAGGTAAACCCAAGCAGCCACGAGATGAACGTAAGGCCCAAACCCAGCCTGAAGCCGCGAATGCGCACGGCATTGATGAACGATCTCCACCTCA
>CAYTSF010000069.1:0-2729 GCA_964440335.1 uncultured Leptospirales bacterium | reverse complement strand
GCAGGCATCCATTTTTTCAAAATGTATCCTGTCAGAAAGGCGCCGCATATCCGCGACATTTCTTGCATAGTTGATGTGGGGTTCAGTGATATCGATAGCAATGATTTTTTCGGGTAGCAGCTTTTCATAAATCCTGAAAGTCTCCGCTCCGTAGCCACAGGCCGCGTTAAGTATAGAACCGCCTTCGAGTGGTTTTTCATTTGCCAGTGTTCGTTCGAGGAGGTTCAATACGGCCTGTTCATAATCGTGCGTATCGCTGTCCCAGTACCCGAATGATAAAAATCCACCCTCCTGTATGGACCTGACATCTGTTCCGTGAGAATAAAACCTTTCAACTTTTTCTTCATGTGTTAGACGCATAAAATCGCCCCGGCATTTATTTTACACAAAAAGTAACCTGTAATTAATTTAAAGGTAAGTAGCGGGAAAATCAAAAAAACTTATATAAGGGGTGTCGGCAATTGCAGAAATTATGCAGCCACCCTTCTATTTATCCTCAAACTTTTCTGCGCATCTGTCCACATAACCGCTCAATTCAAAGAGTACCTTGGCGGCTATGAGCACAAGTGCAAGATAAGCGGTACTCCTTGTGTATGCTATTGCAATTCCGCCTGACACAAGCATGAACTGTGTAACAATCACTGAGCCGGGACTTTTTATTCACACAACGTTGTGCGAAAGGCTGCTCTTCCTGTACAAGGGAAGATGTTTCTTAACTTGCAGGATTTAATGATGAGTCCCTAATCTGACAGCAGGGAATGTATTTGTAGTCCCCCCTCCCTGAAAAATACTCCTTGCAAAATAATCTTTTTTATGCAAAAAATTATCT
Organism: uncultured Leptospirales bacterium; assembly: GCA_964440335.1. GTDB lineage: Bacteria > Spirochaetota > UBA4802 > UBA4802 > UBA5550 > JAAYBQ01. Next base: position 1,900 of record CAYTSF010000069.1, on the reverse strand, counting down.
GAATTGCATAAAATCCATGGAAAACATAAATGAACAGAAGATTGGTATGCTTGATAAAAAGATGACCATGATTAAGGGATTAATGGATTTTCTTGATTTAGTTTCCCGTACCGGTTGGTAAATCCTGTTAATCCTGTAATCATGAAAATCACGGTTCAGACGATTTGAATAATGAGGTCAGAAGAGATCAGGATAGTGGAGGGTGACAGTCAATGAAACAATTACGAGTATATCTTGACACATCTGTAATTGGGGGGATTTTTGATGAAGAATTTATGGAGCGAACAAAAAAACTGTTTGCAGAGATAAATGATGGAAAATTTATTCCATGCACTTCAGTTATTGTCAGTAGTGAAGTCGAAAAAGCTCCTGTGGAAGTGAATAATTTTTTTAATGATTTTCTTCCTATCTGTGAAATTCTTGAAGTAGATAATAATTGTTTGTCTTTAAGGGATGAGTATCTTAAAAATAATATAGTAAGCCGGAAATATATGGATGATGCTCTTCATGTCGCAATAGCGACAGTTTCCGGCTGTGATATCATAATCAGCTGGAATTTTAAGCATATTGTTCATTATGATAAAATCGCATTATATAATGCTGTAAACCGGATCAATGGCTATAGGGATATCTTTATAAATTCACCGGCAGAGGTAATTGATTATGAAGACTAAAAAATTTGATTGTATCGAGATGAAAAGAAAGTCCCAGGAACTTATATATGATAAGATAAAAAAAATGACGCCCGATGAAGAGCTTGAGTTCTGGCAGAAAGGTACAAACAGTTTGCGCCAGCGTCAGAATTCATCTAAAAATGGTTCTGCCGGAAAAGATTTCCGTAATACAAAAAAGTGAATCCGGGACCATGATTACAGGTGGTGGATTAAGAATGTACAATCCTGCAACTGTCTGAACCATGATTAAGGGATTAAAGGATTTTCTTGATTTGGAATCCGGTATAGGTTGGTAAATCCTGTTAATCAAGTGAATCATGGTCGGGAATCATGGTCGGGGATGAGGTCAGAGGAGATACGGATAGTGGAGGAGAATAATTGAAAAAATTACGCGTATATCTCGATAATTGCTGCTTTAACAGGCCGTATGATGATCAGAGTATGGTCTCGATCAAGATTGAGACTGAAGCCAAGATAGCTCTTCAGAATAAAATAAGGCATAAGGATATTGAACTATGCTGGTCATATATACTGGATTTTGAAAATAGAAACAATCCTTTCCCGGAACGTAAAAAAGAAATAGAAAATGGAAACAAATCGCCATTAATGATACAGAAGAGAGTGAGTCCGTTCTTTTTAATATGAAAGAGTTTGTTAAAGCAGGCTTGAAACCTCTTGATGCTTTACATTTAAGCTGTGCAATAGAGGCGGAATGTGAATATTTTTAACAGTTGATAAAGGCATTTTAAAAAAGGCAGCTTTGGTTAAAGATATTATAATATTATCACCTATTGATCTTATACTGGAAATGGAAAATTGAAATGATGACAGATGCTGAGTTAAAAATAAAAGCGTATGAAATTTTAAGTTCCCAGCTTGGGCTTGTTGAGATGGAAAAATTTATTTCCCTTGTCCAGCTTGATAAATTTGATTATACCAGATGGAGAAAGGATTTATTTAAAGATTTATCCGGAGAGGAAATAAGTAAAATGGCCATGGAAGACCGCATGAAAAAATCCTGATAAAGGATTCATGAACAGAAAATTTCCATACTGTCTGAACCATGATTAAGGGATTAAAGGATTTTCTTGATTTGGAATCCGGTATAGGTTGGTAAATCCTGTTAATCCTGTAATCATGAAAATCACGGTTCAGACAATTTGAAGAATGAGGTTTGAAGAGATAAAGATTGACGACCATTTTTAAAGCATTATGAAAATTGTCTC
>CAYTSF010000068.1:8404-17608 GCA_964440335.1 uncultured Leptospirales bacterium | reverse complement strand
TTAGAATTATTCTTTACCCGGTATTATTACCAAGTGAAGAAGATAGCAAATATTCTTGGTAAAGAAAAGTCCGGCGATAACAGGAGCAGCACAATGAAAAAACTGATTATAACAATTGCAATGATACTTGCAACAGCAGGGCTATATGCCAGCGAAGTTGACAGGGTGCTGACAAAGTACGGGTATAACCCGAATAATGTTGATTATTATAGAGTGGGAAAAAATACTGATAAGCTTCCAAGTGTAATAGGAAACTTTGATACACCGAATGTAACAGTTGACACAAAATATGAAGCAGCAGTTGCACTGGTTTGGAATGACAAGAACTGGGTTGGGGCGATCCTTATCATTAAAGAAATGCAGCGTGTTTACCCTGAACGCGCAGAAGAGTTCCAGAAATACATAGACAGTATAAAGAAGAACAAAGGCGTAACCGACACACAGATAGTTGATGCATACAAGGCGCAGCTCATGGAGTTTACTAAAGGCAACAAATACTTCACGTTTTATGTTCCCGGAACAACAGGGATCAGTCCTGAAATGCAGGTGATCCTGGACTACCTTACATGCACTCCTGCAGAAAGGCCGGGTAAGCAGAAACTGTTGATTGATATGGGAATTAGAATTATCAGTGATTTTAAAAAATATAGACAATGATTCTGTCGCAAATAAGAAAGGTAAAGAATTTTGCAACTTAGTTGCCATTTTCCCAGATATAAATTCGAAACTATGGCAGCACTATTAGCTCAAAACTAATCCATTTTGATTTTAAATCCACAGATTACGCAGATGGACGCAGATTTAAATTCCGGTTAATCTCATCTGCGAAAATCAGCGACATCTGCGGATATGCTTCTTTGATCCTATTTTAAGTCACCCGGTGGTAGAAATGCAGCGCGATACGTCTCTACTGGCGGGAATAGCACACATTTCTTTTTATAGACCTGAATGTCTTGACAAAATAAAAGTCCGGAGCATATATTATAACCGGGTGAAAAAAGCAATGGAAACAATTAAAATAAGCACAACAATAAAGTCTGACGGCCATTTAAAAATTGATGTACCGACCTCGCTTGATAAAGGAGAGGTTGAAGTAATCCTGATAATAGAGAATAAGCGTAAACAATTGAATAAATATTATTTCTCTGACTTAGCCGGAAAACTGCAATGGAACGGAAACCCGGTCGAAACACAGAGAGCCTTAAGAAATGAATGGCAATAAGCTGATTCTTGATACTAATGCTGTTATTTCCCTGTTAAAAGGAAATCAACGCCTTATTGACCAGACTGCAAACGCCGAATAGATAGGGCTTTCCGTTATATCATATATTGAGTTTCTGGCATTCCCCGCTTTATCTGAAGATGACAAATCTCTGTTTGAAACATTCTCAAAAAGGGTTAATGTGATCGGCCTTGATTATTCAGACAGTTTACTGATCAGCAATATTTTGAAAATAAAAACAAAATACAGGGTAAAGCTGCCGGACGCAATAATTACTGCAACGGCAATAACAACCGGTTCAGCGCTTGTAACTGCTGATAAGCAGCTGCATAACATTAGTGAAATTAATATCATAGTAATAGATTGATTAAGTAAAACCGGATCAATATCTATAGATGGATTATTACAAGTGCAGATTCAAGAATGTACAGTTTCATGAGATTGACTTGAATATGTCCTTACGAGCCCTGTTCCATTCCACGTATCCTTCCCTGCCGGATTGTATTTCTTTCTCTCTTTGTTCAAGGACAGACTTATGCCATTCAGGTGATGGGATGGAGTCTGCATTTTTACACAGGTCGTCCCACAGAATTTCCATTGTTTTGATCTTTTCTTCGGCAGACATTTTATCAAGCGGTATGATTGTTTCCATGATGCTTTCTCGCTTCTGTTATGTATTGTATAATATATGGCATGGAATCAATCAAGTCTATTTTGAGATTGCAACCATGGGGAGAGATATCTCCTTCTGGCTGCAATACTCAGGACTTTTCATATAGTGAGGGATTGCGCAGACTGCCTATTCCTGACGATTAAAAAATCTTCCCCACCTGCTTCTCATTGTCCCAGAAAGGCGAGATCTTCAGCAGCGTGTCAATTGTCTCAGGGAGTACACTGATAGTATAATCGATCTCTTCCTGAGTTGTGTACCTGCTCAGGCTGAACCTGATAGACCCGTGGATCTTCGAGAATGGAAGATTCATTGCACGCAGCACATGCGATGGTTCCAGCGAACCTGTTGCGCATGCCGAACCAGTAGATATATAGACACCCTTCCTGTCCAGGTAGAGCAGAATCGATTCCCCCTCGATATACTCGAAAGATATATTCAGCGTGTTAGGCGTGCGGTGCTCCTGCGAACCGTTCACTGACGAAGTCTTTATTGTGCTGAGGATACCCTGCTGCAGCCTGTCACGCAGTGCCGCAACGCGCGGCATGTCTGCCAGGTGCTTCACTGCAAGTTCGGCAGCCACACCCATGCCCACGATTCCGGGGGAGTTCTCAGTGCCGGGGCGCCTGCCCTTCTCCTGGTGTCCGCCAAAAATCATTGGACGCATACGCGTTCCCTTGCGCACGTAAAGCGCGCCGATACCCTTGGGGCCATGAAATTTATGCGCGGATATTGTATAAAGGTCACACTGGATTTTATTCACATCAATGGGAATCTTGCCCGCGGCCTGTACCCCATCCACATGAAAGGCAATACCAAGCGGCCTGAGAAACGCGCCGATCTCCTCAACAGGGTTGATTACACCGGTCTCGTTGTTTGCATGCATAATCGACACAAGGGCCGTATCCTCGCTGACTGACTGTTTCAGGACATTCATGTCAACGATTCCATCAGAGGTCACCGGAACAAAAGTCACGCGGTAGCCCTCTTTTTCAAGTTGCTTGCACATGTTCAGCACTGCCGGGTGTTCAACCGTTGATGTGATCACATGTTTTTTGTCCTTCAGGTAAGAGGTTACTCCGCGTATTGCCAGGTTATCGCTCTCTGTGGCGCTGCCGGTGAAGTTGATCTCGTAGTCGTTCTCTGCGCCGAGCAAAAGCGCGACCTGGTGCCTGGCCTTCTCAAGGTCCTTTGCCACGCGGCCGCCGAAGAAATGCATGCTCGAGGCGTTGCCGTACTTGTCGTTAAAAAAAGGTATCATGGCCTCAACTGCTTCAGGGGCCACCATTGTTGTCGCGTTGTTGTCCAGGTATACGTGTTTTTCCATGTTATGCCTACACGTGTTTGACTTTTATGGCAGGGGAAACTGTTTTGCGCAGCTCCTCCTGGACAAAGTTTTCAAGCGTCATGGAGGCGGTCATGCACGATGAACACGCGCCGCGCAACCTCACTGAAACCTCGTCGCCGTTGATGTCTACAAGTTCTATGTCACCACCGTCCCTCATGAGTCCGGGACGTATAACACCGTTTATGACCTCTTCGATCTTTCTCATTTTCTGTAAATTTGTCATTGGCGCGGATTCATCGCAGCATCTGTCCTGCTTTGTGCTGCAGCGGGCAGTCTCCTCTTCGATGATGTCCTCGATGCGCGGAACGCATGTGCCGCATACAGTTCCGGCCTTTGTGAATTCCATCATGTCGTCTATGTTCCGGATGCCGTGTTCATGTACGGCGTTCCTGATGTCCACATCGGTTACGTTCATACACTGGCAGATTATCTCGCCGTGGGGTTCATCCTCTATGGGAGGTTTTTCACCGCGGTAGTCGGCAATGGCGTTGGTAAGCGCCTCTGACCCCATGACAGAGCAGTGGATCTTCTGGTCTGGCAGCCCGCCGAGGTAATCGACTATATCGCGGTTTGTTATGCGCTCAGCCTCCTCCACGGTCTTCCCTTTTATCATTTCAGTCAGGGCAGAAGATGATGCAATTGCGCTGCCGCACCCGAATGTCTCGAAACTTGCATCTGTTATAATTCCGTTATCGACCTTTATATAAAGGGTCAGGGCATCGCCGCATACAACGCTTCCCACGTGCCCCACACCATCTGCATTTTCAATCTTTCCCACGTTTATGGGATTGGTGTACAATTCCTTGACTTTTTCAGTGTATTCCCACATATGCCACCACCTTATTTCATGTTTGTAACAAAATCCGCCATATGTATAACGGATTAAGATGATCCTTTACTCATTTAAACAACAGCCATTTTCAGGTCTATTATTTTTTCTTGCCATTAAACATTCCCCTGCCCCTGATCCATTATCAGATTTGCCGGGTTAACCCGATTTACTATAAATACTATCATTTTAATAGTGATTATATGTAAAGCCCGAAATATCGAAGTTACATTAAAATAAAAAAATTTCACAATGGGGGATAATGCCCTGCCCCTTAATCAATGACAGACTCACTCCATGTAAATAAAATTAAGGTTCCTCCCCCTGTCGCCAAACCTGTGCGAAAAAAATTCACCTGTATTTTTCCGGTTACATATTTTTGCATTGAAGATGTTTCCAGGCATGAGTCCTGCCCTTGCGCAGGATTTCTCTATGCTGCCCCAGAGATCAACATGGAGCCTGCCGTTAAATTCAATGGTATCTTCCGGAAAACGGTCAGCAACATCGCTGTTTACCTCGTAGGATTCGGGGCCGATTGACGGCAGGATGAAAGCAAGGAGTGAACCTGGCTCTGAGCCGTAGAGGCCGGCCATCATTGCAACGCATTTACCTGTGATATCAAGCATCGTGCCCTTCCAGCCTGAATGTACAGCGCCGGTAACTTTGTTTACCGGGTCATATAAAAATACCGGAACACAATCAGCGGTCCTTATGACAAGACAGAGCCCTTTAAGTGAAGTTACCATTCCATCAGCTATGCCGTCTGATCCATTGACACTCCCTGCGGCAGGGTATTCATTCATGTTCAGGATCTCATCGCCGTGTACCTGGTCAAGCATGAGTATCCTCTCTGCCGGAAGCCCCGTAAGCGATGACAGCAAACATTTATCTGACATCCGTATTTTTATGTCAGGAGCAGTATAATCTGTTCTGTTTATGATTCTGCCGGTCAGCCCTGCATGCAAACCATTTGGGAGACCTTCGAGCAGGTAATGGCATCTATTAGTTAACTGGAGACTGAACATTCAATACACCTCAACACAGGCAGCATGACAGCGGCAGTTTTTTCAAGGATTTTTTACAGGTTGCGGCAGCGTCATAATCCGGCCAGCAAAAACGGTATAAACTGAATTTTTTTTGCACCAAAAATTCCAGCCCGCTGTTTTACATTACATAACTGATCAGAAATGATCCGTTATAATTTCATCTACCGCCCTTACCGCGGGCTTTTAAGGGCAAAGCCCGCGCGTCAAAGATGACCAGATGCCAGAATAAGCAGATCATGCACTGAGCGTTCATGAGTTACGTTTGGAGCAGGCATAAATTCCCATACTACAAGTTCATTATAAATCTGTAATATCATGGAGACACGTACAATGAAAAAAAATATACTCCTCGTTTACCCTGAATACCCGCTCACCTACTGGAGCCTCAAGCATTCCCTCAAATTTGTAGACAAGAAATCACTCATGCCCCCCTGGGCCTGCTTACCATTGCAGCAATGCTCCCCGATCAGTACAGCGTCAGACTTGCAGACCTTAACGTGCGTGAACTCAAAGATGAGGATATCGCATGGGCAGACATGGTCATGGTTTCTGCCATGATAATACAGCAGGATTCCTTCAACGATGTCGTGGTGCGATGCAAAGGTATGGGTAAAACCGTTGTCGCAGGGGGCCCCTATGCCACATCCTCCCATGAACTGATTGAAAATGTGGACCACTTCATACTCGGAGAGGGAGAGGTGACGATCCCGCTTTTCATTAAAGATTATGAAAAGGGAACCGCGCTTGCAGTCTATAAATCCGACGAAAGGCCTGACCTTAAAAATTCACCGGTACCCAGGTTTGACCTGGTCAGAATGGACGACTATGGCGCGCTGCCACTGCAGTATTCAAGGGGGTGCCCCTTTTCATGCGAGTTCTGCGATATAATACAGATGTTCGGACGCAAGCCCAGGGTCAAAGCGGCAGAGCAGTTCATCACCGAGCTTGAAGCGGCATATGACACAGGTTATCGCGGCCCGGTCTTTATAGTTGATGACAACTTCATCGGTCACAGGGCTGAGGTAACAAGGCTGCTCAAGGGAATCGCCGAATGGCAGAGGATTAAAAACTATCCATTTACTTTTTTCACAGAGGCGAGTATCAACCTTGCAGGTGAAAACGAGATACTCGACCTCATGGTTGAGTGCGGTTTCAACATGGTCTTCATGGGCATCGAAACTCCCGATGAAAATACACTCACGGCAATCAATAAAGGGCAGAACGTGAAGCATAATATTTTTGACAGCGTTAAGACCGTCCAGTCAAGGGGGATTGAGGTCACCGCGGGATTCATCCTCGGTTTTGATACTGACACAGATGACATATTCGACAGGCAGATAAACTTCATCCAGAATGCAGGGATACCCATGGCCATGATAGGCCTTATGTTGGCATTGCCCGGTACGCAACTCTACGAAAGGCTCGAGAGGGAGGGGAGGATACTGAACTTCACAAGCGGGAACAACACCAACCGGCTTGACATGAATTTTATTCCGGTCATGGACAGGGACAAACTCGCAGAGGGATACAAAAAAGTCATAAGGACAATCTATTCCCCTGATAAATACTTCGAGCGGTCCATCAGGCTCATTAAGGCAATACCCCCGAAAAAATTAAAGGGGAGGAGCCTGCAGAAGGGTGACATTACAGCACTCCTGAAGTCCCTTGCGCTGCAGACCTTTTCACCTTATGGTCACAGGTATATACTCTTCCTGCTTAAAACGCTTTTCATCAATCCCGGGAACTTTCCCCTTGCAGTAAACCTTGCGATTAAAGGCTATCACTTCTTCAGGATAACAAAGATGACACTGGAGAGCAGGGAAACAAAGAATGATGACAGAACAATGAACAGCACCGGTCATGTTATGCGGAAAAAAGAATTTGCCATTCAGTAGAGCCGTACGCTGTTGAATCAATATTTCAGCAGAATAAATTCTGTCAAAAAGTTCAGCCTCAACAGAAATTTGTTTGACGCAAGGCCGCATTTGCACTATTATATACCAGTCCGTTAAAAACACCGGGCTGGTATAAATCTCCACTTATAACAAACAACAGATGGTAATAACAAATGAACCAGAGAGTCAGCACACTGCAGGTTGAAGATTCCGTATTAAAACATGAAAATAATACCCGTGCATCCGGCGGCCAGGGAGCAAAGCTTACGGCACTTACGGCATATTTCCTTAAAAGTTATTCTGAAGATAATTTCATACGATTCACAAAAGCAAGGATTCTTACCAGCTTCATGTACTTTTACATACCACTGCTGGTTCTCATGAGCATTGCCATGCTCGCCTATGACATGGCCAGGTTTATCATGATGCTGAAGATAACAGGTCCGGCATTACTCAGCGCCATAACAATACTCGTCCTTATACGTAAAAACAGGGTAGAGGCAGGGGCAATCTTCCTTGCGTATTTTTCATGTGCAATCACCATATACGGGTTCATGAACAAGCCTGTGCACATGGCCGGGGTGTCCCTGGGGTACTTCATGTTCGTGGCGCTAGTATTTGCCGGAGTTTTCTGTTCGTTCAGGGTAACGCTGTCAATCTACCTGCTCTTCGCGGGCTGCCACATAACGTACTACTTCGTTATAGCAAGACCCCAGGCAACCGGCATACTCACTGAGACGGCAAGGACAACACTCGTAGACGGTATCGCAACAGTAACCATCGTTTACCTCATATCTATGGTATCAAGATGGATACTGGAAAAGGCCGTGGAGCAGAGCGACAGCGAATCGAGAAAGAACAGGGAACAGCTCGTTCATATCAGCGGGCTGAACAGCGCTATCCGCAATGCATCGGCGCGCCTTACAGGGTCAATACAGACCGCATCAGGTATAATCTGCCAGTTCACCGAGAATTCCAATTCGCACTCCTCCTCCATATCCGAACTCGTTACTGCCATCGGCGATATCTCCAGGGGCGCGGATTTTGCAGCCGAAGCAACCATTGCGCAGAACGATTCCCTGAATGAACTGATAAACAGCTTCACAGACCTTTCAGGGCTCATCGATGTCATGCAGCAGAACAGCGACTCCATGTCTGCCATGTTTTCATCGTTCCTGAAGGTTGCCGCTGCCGGCGAAAAATCAACGGCATTCCTCGACGAGACCAATAGAAAAATATCCGACAACTCGAACCGGATTCTCTCGGTCATCAATATCATGGGCGATTTTTTTGACAGGATCAACCTGCTGTCACTTAACGCCACGATCGAGGCAGCGCGTGCCGGCGAACAGGGAAGGGGCTTTGCTGTTGTCGCGGAGGAGATCGGCAAGCTTGCAGACAACTCGGCAGGGGAACTCAAGCAGATCTCCAGCCTGATCATAACAAACAGGTCTGACGTTGAAAAAGGGAACGAGGCCATTGTAGGAATAATAAAATACATCGGTTCAATGTTCAGGCAGCTCCAGGATCTGCAGTTGAAAATCAGCGAGATAATGGCGCTCATTCAGAAACAGAAGAAACTGAAAGAGCTCATGAACTCCAGGGCTGAAATAGTCAGGGGAAAATCGGGAATTATCGAGAATGCCATGAACGACCAGAAAACCGCCATACACGATGTAGTAAGGGCAATTGAGGAAGCCAGCGACATTGTAAAGAAAAATACAGAGAACACATCGCACCTGAGTAAAAGCGTTGAGGAACTCATCGAGCTCTCAAGCGGCCTTTCAAAAGATTCAATGACTGACGGTGACGCCAAACATTGACGTTTTAATAAGTCTGCCCTGCATTACAGGAAGAGTTCATGTTTTTTCCTGCTGGTGAACCCGGTCAACTTCCTGTATCCCGCACTTTTAAGTTTATCCAGGGCCAGGCCGTAGCCGTAGCATACATCCTCCGGTGTGTGTGAATCCGAACCGAGAGTAACGGCCACGTTGTTGCGGAAGAGTATGTCTATTATATCATCAGAAGGATAAATTTCGGCAACCGGCTTGAGGAGTCCAGAGGTATTGACCTCAACAACAGTACCCTTCCGCGACAGTATCTTCGCGATTTTTTCCACGACCGGGTTCATGTCAGAGAGAGGCCTGTGCCCGAACTTCTTCACAAGGTCAAAGTGCCCTATGATATCGCATGT
>CAYTSF010000068.1:5010-8304 GCA_964440335.1 uncultured Leptospirales bacterium | reverse complement strand
GAGGCCTGTGCCCGAACTTCTTCACAAGGTCAAAGTGCCCTATGATATCGCATGTTCCTGAAAGGGCAAGTTCTTCCAGTATTTTATAATAGTCCAGGTATATGGAATCAATGTCCCTCTCGTCAAACCGGTGTTTGTATAGCGGGTTGTCAAATCCCCATCCGTCTATAAAATGCACGGAGCCTATTATGTAATCAAACCTGTCATCTTTCAGGTAACGTTTATCAAGGGTATCAAATACGGGATAATCCACCTCGAAGCCCAGCTTAACATCAATGCGGCCCCTGTATTCGGTTTTCTTCAAAAGCACGGCGTTGATGTAATCCTCGGTTTCATGGGGCGCCATTGTGATGCCGGGACGCAGTTCCTCAGGGATCGGCGCGTGGTCGGAAAACCCGAACTCCCTCATCCCCTTTTCAATGGCCGCAAGGATGTAATCATCAAGTGTGCCCCTGGCGTGGCCGCACAGTGCCGTGTGGTTGTGGTAGTTTACCATTGCTTTCAGTAACCGAGTCTCTTGTAGTAGTATGAAAGGTCCGACAGTATGGAATAGTCCCTGGTACGGGCATGGTCCCTCTTCAGGAAGAACTTCTCCATCTCGCCGTCACCTTCAGGGTCGACCACGGAGATGATGTTCCATAGAACCGGCACCTTTGCCCTGTCGCCGTTTGAGCTCTCAATTGAATCGCCGATGATTTTGCTGCCCGAAATCTTATCCAGGCTCGCGGAGACGAACTTCCGGCTGCCATCCATGTTCTCCCCGTGGCTGAAGGGGTGGGAGAGGTAAAGGACTATCGTGCGGTTCTCCTTGACGTAGAGCGCGGCAAGCTCAATGTCGCCTGCCTCGATATAGCGGGGCCTGACAACGATCTTGTGGACCCGCGACAGGTCGCTCCTGTACGGGTAGAGAGAGAGGACAAACCTCATCCTGTCAGGGGATGGCATATACGAGTAGAGGTCAGGGTGCTGGTGCACCGGGTAGATCAGGTCAATGGACACGCCGCTGTTCTTGTATTTATCGCAGAGGTACATGGTGCCCCCGGCGGAGACAAGAAGGTTCTCTATATCAGCGGAGAGCTCCTCGTTTATGTTACCGCTGCTCTCACCGAATGGACTGTCCCAGTCCTGGAGACAATATTCCCTTATATCAAACATTAATCAGCCTTTATAACAGGTTGCCCGGTCAGCACACCCGGCCGGGCAACAGTCCCCTGGAACTATGCCTTACCTGCCGAGCCCAGAACGTTTATGTTCTTGTGCATGTAAAGCTCCTTCAGCGCATCCCTTGCCGGGCCCAGGTACTTCCTGGGGTCAAATTCGCCGGGGTTCTCCTTGAGTACCTTCCTGATTGCTGCGGTCATGGCAAGCCTTCCATCTGAATCGATGTTGATCTTGCACACCGCGGATTTGGCGGCCTCGCGCAGCTGGCTTTCAGGAATACCCACCGCATCCTCCATCTTTCCGCCGCATGCATTGATCTGTTCAACCAGTGCATGGGGAACAGATGATGACCCGTGAAGCACAATGGGGAACCCCGGGATCATTTTTTCAATATCGTGCAGTATGTCAAGCCTGATCTTGGGGTCTGTGCCCGGCTTGAACTTGAAAGCGCCGTGGGAAGTGCCTATGGCGATGGCCAGTGAATCCACGCCTGTCTTTGAAACAAAGTCCTGCACCTCTTCAGGCCTGGTAAACACATGGTCCGCCGCATGAACATCATCCTCAACACCCGCAAGAACACCCAGCTCACCCTCAACAGTTACGTCATGCTTGTGCGCGTAGGCCACGACCTTTTTTGTCAGCTTGACGTTTTCAGCATAGGAAAGGTGCGAACCGTCAATCATGACCGATGAAAAACCGGTGTCGATGCAGCTCTTGCAGAGTTCGTAGGAATCGCCGTGGTCAAGGTGAAGAACAACGGGTATCTTTTTTCCCAGGTCTTTTGAGTACTGCACAGCGCCCTCTGCCATGTAACGCAGCAGCGTCTGGTTTGCGTACTTCCGCGCGCCGGCTGATACCTGAAGTATAACCGGCGAAGAAGTCTCAACGCATGCCATGATTATAGACTGAAGCTGCTCCATGTTGTTGAAGTTATAGGCGGGGATTGCGTACCCGCCCTTCACTGCCTTTTTAAAAAGATTTCTTGTATTAACGAGTCCAAGCTCCTTGTAGCTTACCATTCTCTTCCTCCGGGTATTTTATAAAAATTACAGCATTCCGCCGCCCAAGGCGGCGGGATTATTACTACTTAAAATAATATAGAAATATTTACACAATTAACACCTGTGTCAAACCATTTTCGCCCATGGCCCTGTCTGTAATAATATATTGATTCGTTCACGCGGATCAAAAATTTTTTTATTCCACAAATAACTCTTGATACAAGGGGCGACGGTTAAAGAATAAACACGGTAATGCACATGATAAAATCAGAATACAGGGCAGAGCTGGCACTTCTCACGGCAATGGTCATATGGTCAACCTCCTTTGCCGTGCTCAAGGTCACGTTCAGGTCATACGAACCAATGTTTGTCATATGGGCGCGCCAGGCAATCGCATCGGTACTCTTTCTCTTTGTGCTGAAACGCCTCTGGTCCAGGTGCAGCTATAAAAAGGGGGATTACAGGCTCCTGCTGGCCATGGCTATATTCGAGCCATGCCTGTACTTCACCTTTGAGGCAGCGGCCCTCATGAACACCACCGCGTCCCAGGCAGGGATCATCACATCCACCCTGCCGCTCCTTGTGGCAGTAACCGCGTTTTTCACTTTGAAGGAGAGGGCCACACTCTCAGCCATGACAGGATTCATCATAGCCATAGCAGGGGCATCCATGCTCAGCATTTTCAGCGACGTAACCGGGTCTGCCCCACGCCCGATACTGGGGAACTTCCTGGAGTTCATGGCCATGGTCTGCGCCACGGGCTACACAGTCACACTGAAGCGCCTGAGTGAACGGTTCGACCCGTTCTTCCTCACGGCGTTCCAGTGCTTCACAGGCAGCATATTCTTTCTGCCATTTCTGTTCATCAGGCAGAATGGAATACCAGGGCACTTTGCGCTCATGCCCGCACTGGGAGTTCTCTACCTGGGCATTGTAGTGACAATATTCGCATATGGCATGTACAGCGTGGGCACCAGCATGGTCAGGGCAGGAACCGCAGCGGCATTTGTGAACCTCATACCGGTATTCTCGGTTTTCTGGGGATGGTTTTTACTTGGAGAGACAATGAACGCAATGCAGTACGCAGGGTGCGGCCTCATATTCTTCGGCGTGTACATGAGCAGGGCAAGGT
>CAYTSF010000068.1:3524-4910 GCA_964440335.1 uncultured Leptospirales bacterium | reverse complement strand
ACCTGGCCTATTGACTTACCTGAATAGGCGCCTACCATGCCGTATGCTGCAATGAATATATACTTGCCCCATATTTCAGGGTACGGGTTATCCATCATGTTATACTTGATGCCGGCCCTGTCAAAGAGGCCGGTAATCCTGCTGTCAAAGAATGCATTCTGCGGGTCTTTACCGAAATGGATAGTGCATGCACCTCCCCTCTGCATGACAACTCCCGGCTTTTCAATATGTGAGCCGATATACACGCACGATGGCAGTATAACGCCTGTTTTAAAAACAGCCCGCATCCTGTCATAAATATCGACGCCGTTAAGCAGCGGGAGGATCATGATCTTTTCAGAAATCTTCGGCGCAAGCTTTGTCATCACAGCTGCAAGGTCGAAGCTTTTAACGCATACAAGGCAGAGGTCGGGCACAGGGATATCCTCGATATTGTCAGTGGCCAGTTCGGGAACGCAGACGATCTTCCCCTGGTCTGAATCCAGGAGCAGCCCGTTCTTCCGGATCTCCCGCAGGTGCATCCCCCTTGCAATAAATGAAACATGCAGGCCTCCGCCTGTTTCTGCAAGGTGAGCAAGTTTGCCTCCAAAGTATCCGCCAACTCCCCCTGTACCGATTACCGCTATGTTCATAAAAGCGCCTCCTCTCTGGAAAACTCAAAAAACAGTGACACCATTAAAATAATGAAAACTTTTTACGGTTAAAAGTTAAATTCACGGCTTTATGAAAAAAGCTTTCTCCACTGTTTGTCCACTGTTTCTCCACTGCTCGTCCACTGGTGGTCCACTAAAAAAGGCTGTTTAGTGGAGAAATTTTCTTTTTTTAAGACTGGAGGTTGTGCCTAAAGCACCTCAATTCTAACAGCAATTTAAGGCTTCCTTACTTCAAAGCCCCCGGCAGAGATATTATTGCTATCCATATACACACAGCCCCGGATACCATACACCGGGGCTGCAGTTTGGGGATAAAAGCCGTACCTGTTTATTTACACACGAACAATGCCGCAGCGCATGCATTGGAGATGTTTTCATCGGTAATATCCGTGAGATCAACCTTCGTTGTACCCTTCCACAGACAGGCAACTTCAACCAGTCCAATGCCATACTCCCCGGTGTAATTCCCCGCCATAATGACAGTACCATCGATTGCGGAAATGGAATTCACCTCACCCTCATCAGTTCCCAGTTCGGTCATTGCAGAACCTGTCCAGTAGCATGGATAAAATCCATTGCGGCGGCCGGCAGTATAAACTGTACCGTCGCTGCCTACACTTATGGTATAAACATATGAATTAATTTCCGCCTCATGGTTATACCTTGTGGAACCTTCGCTGTTAATCACCCAGTAGACTCCCATAAATGCCGGAGGACTTGCTTCATAATCAAT
>CAYTSF010000068.1:1915-3424 GCA_964440335.1 uncultured Leptospirales bacterium | reverse complement strand
ATATAGGCCGCTCCATTGTAAACATAGACAGACGGGGCATCCAGTCCATCCAGTTCATACTTTGTGACTTTACCGTCACTGGTTATTATCCAGCAGCACGCGATGTATGATTCCGATGAACTTTCCCAGGTCCTGCCTGAAACATATACCGTATTGTTATACACGTAAACAGACTCCGGGTAGGAATTATTTGTAAGCGCAATTTCAGTTTTACCGCTTTCTGTTATCCTCCATACGCAGCTTACATGTTGTGCTTCAACCTCTTTTGATTCGTCAAGATAATAACCCGCAACATAAACAGCCGCGCCGCCATTCAGGCTGTCACCATCCCGGTCCTCGTCATCTCCCCCGCTTTTACTTCCGCCTCCGCTTCCACAGGCCGCAAAAGCCAGAAACAGCGCGAACATAACCGCCAGTCTTATTTTAAAAAACAGTTTCATATAATTTTCCTCTCCTCCACACAGGGATAATCAACGCATCCTTCGAAGCGCGCTGAGAGTATCATCAATATATTATATCAGGGAGTTTGTCCGGCAAATTGCTGATGACATCAGGATATTGCCGGTGGCTGAATGGCGGGTGTCAGGGTTGTCTTCGGAAATCGCCGGGTTTTTTGCCGGTAATAGCCATGAAGGCGTGGTTGAAGGTGCGCAGACTGTTGAATCCCACATTCATTGCGATAGTGATAATGGGCTGATCGGTCTGACCGAGCTGCCGTATAGCTTCGGCGATCCGCAGGTCATTGAGGAATTCGCTGTATTTCTTCCCGGTATGCAGTTTGAAATAGCGGCTCAGGCTGTCCGGGTGCATGTCAAGGGTGGCGGCCAGGTTTTCGCGCGAAAGGTCATCGGTATAATTTTCGCGCAGGTAGGCAATGGCTGTATTGATCTTGTTCCCGATGTCACCGGAGACCGTGTACTGCCCGGTTTTCATGCGCTCATCGAGCATGGCCCTGAGCTTTTTGTTATCCACTGCGAGACTCCGTGACCGGCGCTGGATCAGTATAAAGTCCCTGGACATGCCGGCCGTCTGGATAACGCAATAGAGCACGATCCCCCAGGGCAGGTACTCGACAGTATCGGGGATGATCTCCGCGACAGAGAGAATGTCGAGAAACGCGGCGATAATCACAGCCAGGAGCCCGAGCATTGCGTACACCGCGAACTCCCGGCGGTTCAATGCTGCGCGGATAATGATGAACACGCACAGCGCAATGATGACAACCGAGTCGATATGAAGTACCGGAAATAAATAGGCATACCACCGGGCAGGCAGTGCAGCCATGACCGCAGCGAGTGTTCCGTTCACCGCGAACACAAGCGGCACGATACGCCTCGGCACGTCCAGCGGAAAGAGCCTTTGCAGAAAGCCAACAGCCAGGGCGCCCCATAGATATACTGCCATGGACATGGCGCTGTACACTGTGCCCCATGTTAAGAAGGGCACGATGCCGTTCCAGTACGTGCTGTTAAGGCCGATGGTGTATATCATCATGCAAAGGTACATGAG
>CAYTSF010000068.1:0-1815 GCA_964440335.1 uncultured Leptospirales bacterium | reverse complement strand
GGAACCGTTCACGAAAATTCTGCTGGCAGTTGGAATCCTGTCGATCCGGATTCCCATGCGGTCAGCAAGAGCATTACTGACTGCGACACGCACACGGTATGTCGCATACCCCCTGCCGCTGGACGGGAAATACACCTTCCATCCCGGATTCCAGCGCCGGGGCACAGGCGCGAACTCAGGGTTCACTACTCTGCCTGTTTCGGTGAAATACCCTGGCCCTTCCAGGCGCATCCAGCAGAATTCCCATTCGCCCCGCAGATCAATACTGCCGTCGCGCAAAAAATCCCGGTTCGTCAGGTCGATGTAACCCCTGACTGCCGAAGGCCGCTGCGGCCCTTGATTGCCGCACTGACAGAGAAGCGCAATCACAAGGGAAAGCAGAATAACTTTAACAATATGCAGGATATGTTTATTCATGGATATATACTGTAATATCAAACGTTCCCCTTCAATGCACTGAAGTCAATGCTGCCGGAAATCATGGATAATGCAATAACAAATAGTATATGGTTTTTGGGGAATTTGCGGGAAGAGGAAGATGGGGTAAAGCGGCAAATACAGGGGTTATAGCAACCCCTGATTGCTGGTACTGCCGACTGTTCACTTCAATTATTAATTGAATGTTTAATATGCCCCGCATACAGGGCACACATCGGCCTCTGCCGGAATCCAGCACATGCATTTGACGCACTGTACACCATGCTTCATGTAATATACCTAACAGCAATAAGATTACCTCACCTGACATACGTCATATAAGTTAAAATTTTCAGTCATCAATAATTCCTGTTGACCTTCTTTTTTTGACAGCAGCCTTTTATTATAAAAATAACAAAATAGTATTTCGAAAATCATTGTAACTTTCATAATAACAATTGTGTAAGATTTTCCTTTTCATCATATCCCATTTTACAGTTTATTCTTGATACTATTTTCTTTTTGCGTTCAAATACCCTTGAATACTCACAGATTCAAGATTTCCTGCATCATTAAAGAGAATACTACCAGGTAATATCTCTACCTGAGTGATCTGACCTGCCGGCCTTATATTATTTATTATAATTTTAAGGGAACTGCCTGTTTCCAAAGATGAAAATATATCACCACCATAATCAAGATAGAATTTCCTGTTAATTGATGACGCATTCAGGGTGATTTCCATACCAATATCCCCTGCGGTAAGGTCAGTGATTTCAAGCAGAACCTTATCAGGTTCACTGCTCAGTGGGTCTATTGAACTCAGGATAATTTTAAAATCGTTTACACCATTGAATTCCAGTATTAGATTTTTTGAAATTTTATATTTCAAAATTAGCTGCCCACCATAATAGCTGGTCAATTCATGATAGTATTCAGTTAGATCTTCATCATATCCTCCATTGATATCACATTCATAGAGGTACAAATTTTTCCAGTAATCATATTGATAAAGAATATATGGCAATTCATCAGAATAATTTCGCAAATTGCATCCCTGAACATTTAAAACCATAGTTCCGTATGGTATACCATCAGCAGTCCACTGCTTAAAATATTCTACATTGTTAAAACTATCACAAACAGCTGTATTGCTGTCAGAGCAGGCAAACAATAATAAAATCGTTATATTGAAAAATCTAAAATATTTCATGAACTTTCTCCATAACACTTTTTTATAAAGTATGATACAATAGAGAATGTTTTATCATAATGTTAACCTTCGTTATTAAATTATTCTTCGCCGCCGCAGACCGGAAGAAGAGAGTGATAGTTTGATTTATTAGTGTTTTGACCCAATGGA
The DNA here is from genome assembly GCA_964440335.1 of uncultured Leptospirales bacterium. Classification (GTDB taxonomy): domain Bacteria; phylum Spirochaetota; class UBA4802; order UBA4802; family UBA5550; genus JAAYBQ01. Next base: position 35 of record CAYTSF010000068.1, on the reverse strand, counting down.
TTTAAACTAATATTTGAATTTAGCTCTTGCTTCAT
>CAYTSF010000067.1:15571-17873 GCA_964440335.1 uncultured Leptospirales bacterium | reverse complement strand
GCTAAGCAATTGCACCGCTTATGGTGCCGGGGGTTCGAATCCCCCCTTCTCCGAAGGAAAATTATGAAACTGAACAAAGAATCCCTTCTGAACTACAAATCCCGCATAGTAGAATATGTCAGAAATTTTGATAAACTGAAGCTGACCTATTTCCCCTTCATCGGCTGGTTCATTCCGATGATAGAGAAGAAGGATGATGAATTCTACATGTTTCATGCCAAACAGGGGTTCGTAATAGCTGCATACATAATAGGGTCATGTTCAGTTCTTTATTATTTAGCGCATATTTTTCTCCCTTCGTGGATGGATATACCAAGGTTTATCCTTGTAATGCTGATATATGCTCATTATCTTCTTTATGCGGCAGTATGTATCATGGGAACCATGATGATAAAAAAAGGTGAGAAAAAGGATTTTCCCTATATCGGTAAGTATGTCGCGCGCTTCACAGCTCTCATGAATTTCTAAATGCGTCCGTAGCTCAGCTGGATAGAGTAGCGGACTACGAATCCGTTGGTCGGGGGTTCGAATCCCTCCGGACGCGCATAAAAAAGCCCTGAATTTTCAGGGCTTTTTTATTCTTTTTTTTATATTACATTTTCATTTTTTATCGGACGTAATTGCAACTATTTACTCCAATTTCCTGTTATATCTTGATAGGATTATTAATAGAAATGCAACTCCCTGCAGACAGAAGCCGTTTTAATAATCTTTTAAATACTATGATCCGGAATTCAATAAAGGCGACAGGCATGTCTCCCGGATCATGAGCTTGTCGCAGGATGCGGGAATTTCTTCCAGGATGGAAATTTTTAAATAAAAAAACGAGGTATATTATGCTGCTTAAAGGTATTTTCTGGACTAATAATAAAAAACATGGTTTTTTAAGGGGAACCGTTGGCGGATATATAATGTACCCCTCGATAGTGATATTTTTGATTTTTGAAGTATTATTTCTTAAAATATTGACGAAAGTATTGATCGTTTTTAACATTAAAGCATTGGATAAAAAAGATTACGTCGATTATGGCAGAATTAATCTTGCTGATTATAGCTGGTTTGACCGTATGAACTGCCATTTTTGCGCCTATGCAAATGGTATTACACATATGGTATCCGCCTCGCTGGATTTAATTGGAGAATGCAATATAAGTACGCTGGGTGATCCCCAAAAAAAGAAGGTAGAGCGCCTTCTGTCCAGGGCTTTTTTCTGGGCAAAACCTGTAGGTATAGCTGGCCTGGGATTTGTTCTGAGTTTTGAAAAATTATTAGGATACAAGAGGGCAGATCTCAACGCGATAAAGGATGATCTGAAAAAAAATAATTATGGTAAAAGCCTGAAGTTAGAAGGTATAAAATCGATCTACCAGAATGCATTTAAGCTCCGGATACTGTTTCAATCGTTTCAGACATTTCTTTCGATCATTGAAAGCAACTGGTGCCCGCTGACCTATGCGAATAAAAAATTACTTGTACAACACCAGGAGGCATTTATATCAACCGGGTATGATGATGTTGTTGCTCATATCTACAAAACCAAATTTTCAGAAATTGCCCCTGGCTCCAGGAAGGGACAAAAAGTTGCCTGCGAGCAGGAAGGGAAGTAAGAAGGGGGATACTCTATGCTTGATAGAATAATATCAACAATATTTCTCATTTTTATCATGGTTACATGCGCTATACTTTTTGTTCCGGCCCTTGTAATCTGGCTCGTAACTCTTCCCTTTGATAAAAGAAAGGTGGTACAGCACCAGTATACATGTTTCTGGGGCGCCCTGTACACATGGGTCTTTCCGTTCTGGAGAACCCATGTTACAGGAAGAAAAAATATAAGAAAGAACATGACTTACGTAATCGTGTCAAACCACCAGTCACAGCTTGACATTTTGCTGGCTTTCAACCTCTTCAGGCATTTCAAATGGGTATCCAAGGCCGAGGTGTTCAACCTGCCCTTTGTGGGATGGAACATGTACCTTAACAGGTATGTCAAGCTGGTACGCGGTGACAAAGAGAGCATTGAAAAAATGATGGTAACAAGCGAGGAGCGGCTCAGGGAGGGGAGCTCTGTCTACATCTGCCCCGAGGGTACAAGGTCCATGGATGGCAGGGTAAAGCAGTTCAAGCCGGGTGCTTTCATTCTTGCCCATAAGCTGAAACTGCCGATCATACCAATTGCCATTTCGGGAACGTGCAAAGCCCTGCCCAAGTACAGCATGAATACTAAAGGAATACAGCACCTCTACCTCGATATAATGGAGGAGATCCCTTATGAAAAGTTCGCTTCAATGACAGTTGAGGAGAC
>CAYTSF010000067.1:5222-15471 GCA_964440335.1 uncultured Leptospirales bacterium | reverse complement strand
ATCAGGGCGCTTACAGGCATTGACTGCGACAGGCTGCCTGAAGAGAAGGAACGCGAGATGACCATTGACATAGGGTTCGCGAGCATTGACTATCCGAAGTTCGGCACCGTGAGCATTGTTGATGTTCCGGGCCACGAGAGGTTTATCCGCAACATGGTCGCGGGCGCCTGGGGTGTTGACATCGCGCTTCTGGTTATTGCCCTTGATGATGGATGGATGCTCCAGACCGAGGACCACTTCAGGGTTCTCCAGCTCCTGGGGGTCGAGCGCATAATCGTTGTTATTAACAAGTCTGACCTGGGCGACGCCGAGATGGTGAGCATTGTGACCGACGATGTAAAGGAGAAGCTCGACGGCACACGGTACGAGGGGTCGGACATTATACCTGTCTCTGCGCGCACCGGCCAGGGGATAGCGGAGTTGAAGGAACTGGTGCTGGAAAATTTGAAGAAGCTCGCCAAAGCCGCTGACACCGAGAAGCCCTACATGTATGTAGACAGGGTTTTCTCGCCGCGCGGGGTCGGCACCGTAGTAACCGGTACCCTGAAGAACGGAATATTCCGTGAGAACGAGAACGTCACTGTCCTGCCTGCGCTAAAAGAGGTGAAAATCAAAAAAATCGAAAGCCACTACAAGGAACTGCACGAGGGTGTGCCTTCACAACGGACCGCCCTGAACCTTGGCGGCATTGCCATGGAGGAGATGGGGCGGGGCAACATTATCTGCCGCAGCAACTTTTTCTCGGCCACGAATGACCTCATAGCGCTTGTGAAACTCCTGGGGGGCAAAAAAAAGGCCAGGAACAACACACACATCGAGCTCCTCACCGGCACAGATTCCATTACAGGCAAGCTTATCCTCCTTAACGAAAATGACACGCTGCAGGGTGAAACCCTTGTGCGCATAAGGTTTGATGGAAAAAATTTTTTTTATCCGGGCCAGCCCTTTGTCCTGGCCAATCCCGGCGGGTACAGGATTATCGGCGGCGGACGCATCGTTATTCCGCGCTTTGATGCCCGGGCGCACCGCAGGGGCCTGAAGTCGGTTGCCGGTGACATGGACATAAAGAGCAGGGAGGACTTTATAGCCCTGAACATAGCAGTTAACGGCTGGATGAACCGTGGCGATATACACGCCTTCCTCCCTGCAAGCAAACGCGTATCCGAACGCATGCTGGCAGAGCTTGAGCAGGCGGGGAGCATACTGTCGCGCGGCGAGTACGTTATATGGAAAGACTGGTACGCGGAATCAAAGTCAGCGGTAAGGCGCGCCGTCAGCTCTCTTCTCGGGCCGAATATGAAGGAGATATCGGACAGGTCGGGCGTGGAGATGGAGATATGTTCCATGCTCATGAAAGAGGTGCAGAAGGAGGACGTGCTCCTTGAGAAGGACGGGCGGTACTTCACGAAGGACTCGGTTACAGAGGATACGCTAACCCCTTCGAAGAAGAAGGTGCTAGATGAACTCAGGCGCCTTGCCGGAGACGGCATGGAACTTGAGCGCATAACAGATGACATAAAGAAAAAAGAGATACGCGACCTGGTGAAGCTGGGATTCCTGGTGAGCCTGGACGGCAACATTATCTACCATAAACAGGTTTATGACGCAATGACCTCGAGCATCCTTGAGCTTTTTACAACTCGCGACAAGATCACGGTGCCCGAGGCGAAAGACGCAGTGGGGCTCTCACGCAAGTACATACTCCCCCTCCTCAACCGTATCGAGAACGACGGCCTCATAAGGCGCCTGGGCGACTTCAGGGTGAAGGTGTAGGGCATGTTCATCGGGTTTGATATCGGCAATACCACAACAATGCTGGGGCTCTATGACGACGGATCGGTCACTCCGTTTAAAACGTGCAGGTACCGGACAGATAAGCGCGGCGATGAGTCCCGCCTGGCCGGGAACATCATGCGCAGCCTTAAAAGTTTCGGCGACAGTGAAAAGATCTCCGCGGAAATTACCGCTTCCGCATTTTCGAGCGTTGTTCCCGAGGTGAACCACCTCTATCATAAAACTGTAAAAAAGCTTTTCGCCATAGATGTATTCGAAATCAGGAGCGACTCGAATTTTACAATAGGCATCAACTATAAAGACAAAACAAAGCTGGGCATTGACCGCATTGTAAACACAGAGGCGGCTTTTCTGGAGTACGGCCCGGGGTGCGTTGTCATCGATATCGGCACTGCGGCAACATACGACGTGCTGAACCACGATGCGGTTTTTGACGGAGGCCTCATCGCGCCCGGAATCGGCACAACGATAAGGGCCCTTGCTGACGCGGCCTCAAACCTGCCTGAAATAGTTTTTGAAAAGCCGGACGAACTGGTTGCAAAGGACACGGTGAACGCGATCAAGTCCGGTTTCTTCTACGGGTGGGTCTCCATGGTGGAGGGTATCATCGCGCGTGTTGAGAAGATCTACGGCAGAAAATTCAGGGTTATCCTTACCGGCGGCTTTGCCGAACGGATGCTTGAAGGCCTTGAAATTGAAGCGGTTTATGACCCTGTACTGACCATGAAGGGAATCAGGTACATATACAATAACAACATTAAAAGAAGCAAGCAGCAGCGATAAAAAATGAAACTTCCGATCTGAGGGCGAAACCATAAGGCCCCGCGGGGCTTCCTCATACTGTGGGATAAAGTCGCCCTGGAAATAATTTTTTGATTTACATTAATTTATCATTATATTGCATACACGGCAGGCTCACAGGAATTACAGGCAGGAAAGGAATCTATGGAAAAACCATATATATATTTCAAGTTTCTCGGGATACACTCTTTCATTGGCTCACTTGTGGATTCAGGCACAGAGCACAGAATATTCGACGAAGATTTCAGTGTTCTTTTTGAACGCCACGAAGGTATCCTGAACGCAGGTGATGCCATGAAGACCGGAATACTCCTGAAAGATGGCCAGAGCGTTTTTTTCGCAGAGCTTGCCATACGCATTACCAAAAGTTACAGCTCCTATTTCGTTTTTGTTTTTGATCACCACCCCACGACTGCTGACCTTGATGTTGTCGTTGATGATCTTGAGGCCCTCGTAAACGCTAACCTTGAGAGCCTCGACCTGTCGGAACTGAAAGACCGGATGACCACGACCCTCAACAATACAAAAGACGGGCACCTCATTAACTGATTCGCCGCAATCTGCGCGGTTGAAAATTATTTTGTGTTCATGGTTGAATCATTCTGGACAAATAATATATTTATAGCAGAAAGGATTCCGGAGTAAACCGATGAGTTTGTTGAGTAAATTCAGATTGCCTCATTTCACAATCAGGTTCCGGACAGTCTCGGAGAACCTGGGTTCGGATAAAGCCGGGCGCACCATGATAGCGGATGCCGCAATCCTCTTTGAGAAAATTTTCGGGCGTTACGGAACAACACATGCCGGCAGCACTTTCATAAAGTGGAGCTGCGATGAAAAGCCGCCTGTTACAGCAGAGCTTTCTATCCGCGAAAAAGAGATGACGCTTGAGGTGAGCGAGAATTCCACTCTTCTGAAAAGCATGACCGCCATATATTTTATTTTTCTGATAATGGCAGGCCTCATCGTTACGAGCCTCTGGTTTTTTTTATACATGGACTACTTCTTCACCAACCCGTCGCTTCTACTAAACAAGCAGTATCTGTGGCGCGAGATTGAAAACAGTTTCAACAGGTGGAAATGTAACATCATATTCTCATTGTCTGCAATGCCCTTCATCGCCACATTTTTCGTTCTTATATACAAACGGGGCAGGCTTTTACTCTTCATGAAACTCCGGGCTTCGGCGCTTAAATCTGCCCTTGATGAACTTGTAAAATCACCCCTTACAACCGAACTGCCTGACATAGACAGGGCCCCTGTAAAATATTTTGACATAAGGCTCAGGGGGAACGTGAAACTCCCGGCAGGGTATAACCTCGCCGCGGACAGCAAAGCTTTCGCAGCACTGAATACCGGCATTGATAAATTTCTCCACACCAGCCACTTCAAGGTGAGCGTACCGCATGATAAAGCAGAGGCATCGGGCCCTTCTGCCGGTTATGACCGCAAGGTAATGACCTCGGGCGACAGCAACATATCGCTCACCATGTACTATTACAGGGGAAGGATAAGTTTTGAGGCCAGGGAGGACCATTCCCATGAGTGGATCGGCACTGCGGCCCGGATCTCTGCCGCGCTTTTTTTTGTCTGGCTGGCAAGCTACGCTTTTGTGAAGGATTATATCCTGGCCATAATCAGGAACAACCAGTACTATAAGGCATCTTCGCTTCACATGGGAATAATCTTCAGCGGGCTGCTGCTTTTACTGGCAGTTGCGATGTTTGCCAGTATTGCACTTGAAATGTACAGGCGCAGCAAGAGGTACAGGATGCTGCAGTCCAGGTTTGCCCGTCTACTCGAAGAGTCAAACAGGATTATTAACGGTTAAATTGTTAAAGCCTCGAATAGTTTTGTTATGGATAGAAGATATAAATAACCGCAGAGTATTATTGATAATCAAGATAATAATTTTTCCAAAAATGATATAATTCGCAGTTGTTGTACAGGGGATAATTGCTATATTCGGACAGCTCATCAAAGGATGTTGGTACCCAAAAAGAAAGGCCGCTCCATTTTCTTATAATATCATCTTCTTCTATCGTCGGATTAACTATTATTTTGATGATTAATTTTTCATGGACCCATTTTTTAAAATCTTCAAGTGGTTCATCCGGAATATTATTCATTTTATAAAATTCTTCCAGCCAGGCGATGAGATCATAAAATTGAGCTGATGAGTATTCAAAACATGGTTTTAGCATGTAAATTTTATGCATCGTAGATATTTTTTTTGTAATAACTGGTGAAATCACTTTATTCATCCAATCAGGAAGTTCTGTCAGAGCAGTGTTTCTGATTAAAGTATAATTTCCGAAATGCCTGTCATTTGACATTATACTTTCTGCAAGCTCAATTCCACTCGCATCCCGTGTTGATGAAAGCCACTTAAAGGTATTCTTATAATATGTGTTTGGTACACCAACATTCATCTCTGATGAAAGGATTAACTCTGCTGAGTTCCTGAAGTTATATAGATTTTCGATTGATCCTCTTCCGCATTGCTGAAAAAAAAGTAACTTTACGACTCCATCAGTTTTATTGTGGAAATTGTTGAGAATGTGGCTCACGCTAAGGGCGCTGAGCCAATTTTTTTTTGTATTATCTCCAGGCCATTCGTCGAGGCACATATCGTCAAGCATCCCGCCATGATCAAGGAATACAATAGCGTAATTTCTGGCAGGATGTTTTATTGCAACCCAATCAAGGTACTGCTGAAGTGTTTTTTCTGAAGCGCTGTTATCGGTCTGAAGGATTTCTTCTGATAAATGTTTCGATCGAATCACATAACGTTTTAATCCGGTTTTTTGTCTGTCATCGGCAAGTATTGTGATTGTTATATTACTCCCCTTAATACCTTCTATAATTTCATTACGAATATATTGTCCATACTGTTCAAGGTTATTATCGTATGACATATAATAGATAATTGTCCATTCTGATATAAGTTCATCTATCTTTGTTTCTGATGAATAGGTAACAATCCCATAATAAATAATGAAAATTATTATTATCGCAGAAAAGACAGATAATGAGATCTTTATGATACCCATAAGAACCCTGTTTTATTTGATTTTTCTAACGTATAGTGAAATTAAAGATTTAAAAAACTGTTTAATAAAATCCAGTAAAATACTGCTTTCATTATACAAAAATACATTATCATTAAGCCTTGACATAAATCGCCGGTAGCCTTTATTTTTGCGCTATAAAAAGTTTTCGCAGGAACATATGGAAAAAAAGATACGCATTGGCACAAGGGGGAGCGAACTGGCGCTCTGGCAGGCAAATCATGTCGCGGGCCTCATTGGCGTGGACATGACCGAACTGATAATCATCAAAACAGAGGGCGACCGCATACAGAATGTATCTTTCGTCAAGATGGAGGGGAAGGGCTTCTTCACAAAGGAGATCGAGGAGGCGCTCCTTGAGAACAGGATCGACCTTGCAGTCCATTCACTGAAGGACCTGCCCACTGAGGATGTGAAGGGACTCGTTGTGGCCGCTGTTCCTGTGCGCGCAGATTTCCGCGACATGCTCATCATGCACGACGACGTATACCAGGAGAGGCAGGGGCTATGCGTTAAGCCCGGTTCACTCATTGGCACAAGCTCCATGCGGAGGATGGCACAGCTCAGGGTTCTTGACAGCTCAATCCGCGTTGAGCCGCTGCGGGGCAATGTGAACACGCGCCTGCGTAAGCTCAAAGACCGTGAGTACGATGCAATTGTAATGGCGAAGGCAGGGGTGGAGAGGATCGGCCTCGACATAAGCGCCTTCAAGAGCCGGGTACTTGGACCGGACATATTCCTTCCCGCACCTGCACAGGGAGCGCTTGGACTCCAGGTGCGCGAGGATGATTTATACACCCGTTCAGTCGTGGAAAAACTTACAGATCCATTGACTCAAAAAACAGTGGCCGCTGAAAGATCATTCCTCAGGGCCTTTGGCGGAGGGTGCCACGTGCCCCTGGGTGCCTTAGCGTCAATGGAGAAGGGCGTCATCACGCTGCGCGGGATTGTAGCCTCACCTGACGGAACATTCACTGCGAGCGGTGAGGTCAGGGGCTCTGACCCCGAATCCATCGGCAATGAACTTGCTGCAATAATTAAAGAGAAGGGAGCGGACAAATATATATGACAACAGGAATGGTTTACCTCGTAGGCGCAGGTCCGGGAGACCCGGAACTCATATCAGTAAAAGGGCGCAGGGTACTTGCAGAGGCAGACTGCGTCATATACGATTACCTGGCAGATAAAAGCCATGTCCAGAACCTTAAATGTGAACTCATATACGTGGGCAAACAGGGGAGCAACCATACGCTCAGGCAGGACGACATAAGTGAACTGGTTGCGGCAAAGGCCCTGGAGGGAAAGAAGGTTGTGCGGCTTAAGGGTGGCGACCCGTTCATATTCGGCCGCGGCGGCGAGGAGGCTGAACTCCTTGTGGAGAAGAATGTCCCCTTTGAAATTGTACCCGGAGTATCATCGTTCTATTCAGCGCCGGCATATGCGGGCATACCGCTCACGCACAGGGACTTTGCCAGCGCCTTCGAGGTAATCAGCGGGCACAGGCGTTCCGACGCTGACGACACGGAGGACGTGAACTTTCCGGACTACAATCCGGGCAAGACATTCGCCTTCCTCATGGGGATGAAGAACCTCTCGCACATAAGCGATAGACTTATTAATGAAAAAAATTTCCCGGCTGACACGCCCGTAGGCATTGTTACCTGGGGCACAAAGCCCGAACAGCGCGTTGTGACAGCCCCGCTCTCCGGTATTGCTGAAGCTGTTGAAAAGGCGGGCCTCAAGCCCCCTGCGATTATTTTAATGGGTGGAGTTGTATCCCTGCGCGACAAACTTAGATGGTTTGACAAACAACCGTTATTCGGAAAAAAAATAGTCGTGACCCGCACTCGCGAGCAGGCGTCGAAACTTAGCGAAATGCTTGTGCCCATGGGCGCGCGCGTCATTGAGTTCCCTACAATTGAGATAAAAAAACTCGGCACAGCAGGCAAACTCTTCGATGCCATAAGCTCCATGAGCACATATGACTGGGTAGTCTTCACATCGCAGAATGCCGTGAATATTTTCTTTGATGAAGTCTTCGATTCAGGCAAAGACGCGCGCGTCTTCGGTAAAATAAAGATCGCTGCAATTGGAAAAGCATCGGCTGACGAGCTGAAAAAGTACGGGCTCACTGCGGACCTTGTGCCGCCGCAGTTTGTTGCCGAATCCCTCCTTGAAGAGATGAAAAAACTGAACATGAACGGCAAGCGGGTCCTCATACCATGCTCGGCAGACGCGCGGCCCGTACTTGCTGACGGCCTCAGGGCCCTTGGCGCGGATGTGAACCGAATCCACATATATAACGCGGTGAAACCCGAAGCAATCGATGCTGAACTTATCGAGCAGGTGAAGCAGGCGGATGTGATCACCTTCACAAGTTCATCCACTGTGACAAACTTTTTTGACATAGTGAAGCCTGAAGGACAGGCGCTTGCAAGCATCGGCCCTGTCACGTCGAAAACACTGGAGGAACTTGGCGCAGCGCCGCAGATCGTTGCAACTGAATATACAATCGCGGGACTTGTGCAGGCCATGGTCGATTATTATAAAAAAGGAAACTGATATGACATACAGATCAAGGAGACTTCGTTCGGGCGAGATAATGCGGCATCTTGCTGCAGAGACAATGCCTGATACCAGCAAACTTATAATGCCATATTTTGTTAAGGAGGGGGACAACCAGCGTGAAGCAATAAACTCCATGCCTGGCATCGACCGGGTGAGCATAGACAACCTGCTTCGCGACATCGAGGCGCACATGGAACTCGGAGTGAAGTCCATACTCCTTTTCGGTATACCGGACGAAAAGGACTCGGTTGGATCAGGGGCATATTCAGACGCGGGGATCGTTCAGAAGGCTGTGCGTAAAGTAAAACGCGAGTTTGGCGATTCCCTCCTTGTTGTTACTGATGTATGTCTCTGCGAGTACACCGACCACGGCCACTGCGGTATTGTCCAAAACGGCAAGGTGCAGAACGATCCCACGCTTGAACTGCTTGCAAAGACAGCCGTGAGCCACGCAGAGGCAGGCGCTGACATAGTCGCCCCATCGGACATGATGGACTTTCGCGTTGCGGCCATACGTGACGCGCTGGAGGCCAGGGGATTTGCTGACACTGCAATCATGGCATACTCGGCAAAATTCTGTTCAGGATTCTACGGCCCCTTCAGGGAGGCGGCAGGTAGCGCGCCGCAGTTCGGCGACCGGCGCACATACCAGATGGACTTCAGGAACGGCCGCGAAGCAGAGAAGGAGATTATGACAGACATAGACGAGGGTGCGGACATAGTAATGGTCAAGCCCGCCCTTTCGTACATGGATATAATATACAGGGCACGGCAACTGTCGCTGCTTCCACTGTGCGTCTACAACGTGAGCGGTGAATACTCGATGGTTAAGGCCGCTGCGGCTAACGGCTGGATCGATGAGCAGCGCGTAGTCACGGAAATTATGACTTCATTCTTCCGTGCAGGCGCGGACATGATAATTTCTTATCATACAACGGATATTTTGAAGAACAGGTGGTTTCAGGCTTAAAACAGGTTCAGGGCATGGCTGTACTGATACAGACAGGTAAGGATTTTTCAAAAAGTCTCATGCAGCCGGCGGGCTACAATAGAATCCGTCTTATAAAAAGTTTTCAGGAAAACTGGATTTCATTTTTTTTCTGATTATATTACTTTCATGAATACAACTGATAATCAACAGATTATAAGTATAGGCATAGTTGGCGGAGGGAAAGGGGGAGGTGAGATCCTTTCTTTCCTGGCGGTGATACCCTCCCTGAAAATCCAGTATGTAGTGGACAAAAACACAAACGCACATGCTTTTACCGCCGCAAAACAGTTCGGCATTACAACCTCAACAAATCTGAAAGAGTCTGTTACGTCATTTGATACTGATTTTATAATTGAAGCAACAGGATCTTCCGAGGTATTCAGCCTGATACAAAAATTTAAATCTGAAAAGACCGAAATTATTTCCAGCCATTCGGCCATGTTTCTTTTCAGGCTTCTTGACGGCAGCCGGCGCAGGATCAATGCTGATGTTAAAGGGGAGATCCAGGAGATAAGAACCGGTATAATGGATGACGTAAAGAGCGCCAACAAATTCCTGGCCAGCATCAATGATCTTACATTTGTAATGAATATTCTTTCAATAAATGCCGCAATCGAGGCTGCGCGCAGCGGTGAGGCAGGTGCGGGTTTCGCCATTGTGGCGGAACAGATACAGGGCATGGCCGAGAGGGCCAGGTCCATGGCGGAGAGTATCAAGGAAATAACCGGGTCCATAGCGCAGCTTTCGGAAAAGATCGACACTGCTATAATCAAGCTTGAACATTGATTCTCTCTGAAAACAGGTATCTATACGCAATAAAAATGCAACTATAACTGAAACAACTGGCGGCAGTCAGGATATGGCTTATGTAAAAAATTTCAGCAAAAGGTTTCCGTCAACCGGACAGCCTGGAATGGGAGTGTGCGGCACGTTTCATGGATGGAATATACTGATAATCGAAGCCATTGTCATAATCATTGTTGTAGAACGTTTTCTGTAGTGACCGATAGTGAATAGTGACATG
>CAYTSF010000067.1:0-5122 GCA_964440335.1 uncultured Leptospirales bacterium | reverse complement strand
CATAATCATTGTTGTAGAACGTTTTCTGTAGTGACCGATAGTGAATAGTGACATGAAACCGGATAAACACCAGATGATCATACAAACACGGAAGAGCTGGATCAGAGGCCCGCTGAAAATTATAGCCGCGGTCATGGCCCTTTCATTTCTGCTTTTCACTTTTGTGGCCGGAGGTGACTATTTTTACACCCTGGAACAGACGAATCCCATGTTGAGCGGATTTTTTATTTTTATCGGGTTTCTTGCTGTCTGTGGCGGGATATACTGCAGCGGGCTTACCTGCTTTTCAATAATCAGCGGCTGGATAAGGTTGAGCCGCCTGTCACCGGCACCGGATAGTGTAAAGGGTGATACCGGAACAATTTATTCCGGGGCGGTCAGTATGGGCCTTGTGGACTACGGCTGGAGCGTTACTATCAGATTCACGGACACCGGCTTGATTTTTTCCCGGCCCTGGTATTTTGCCTTTATGTACAGACCCATTATTATAACTTACGAAAGAATCGGAGATGTTCATTCGGAAGAACCATCCGGCCGGGACATCGAATTCGTTATAGAGGGTATCAGGATAAAAATTTCAGGAGAATCAGCCGAAGCCCTGAAAAAGAAAAAGCAGGATCCATCTCTTCCACTGAGTGCACTCGGGCACGATGGATCTGTTGCCAGGTGCTCCATGATAAGGGGCGAAGTGATGCGCAGCACTAAACGGCGCCGGCTTGATGAGCTCCATCCGCTTTTTGTCAGAGCGGTGCGCGATTTCATGAATAGCAAAAAAAAGGGCGAGATCGAAGATTCAATCCTGCAATGCTACGAAACGAGATATATGAAAAAGTGGTTTTTTGGAATGTTTATCAGTCATGACACGGGCATGATCATCACCCGTGAGTGGTTCTTCTGGGGAATCAGCGATGGAGAGAGTACTTCCGTTGGTTGTACGATGATGAAGCACCTTGCCGGGATGTCCGGTTTTCAAGCATTAATTACAAATGATTCCTTTGAAATTCAGGGCATCGATATATCCGGCTTTAGCTATGATGAATCGCATCTCAATTCCTGGATTATCGACGTGGACAGGGAAACAGCCGGTGAAGCATTCAGACAGGAACTCGCTGAAGCGGTCAGGGGATGTGCGTCTGCGTGATGATAGACTCGTGTATCCGGAGTGTAATGTATTCGGGAATGATCCACTCCGGCTGAAAATTTTAATTAACCTGCACAGACAGATATGAGTTTCAGGGATTTTTTGTTCACCGGAACGCATCTCAGTGCAGGCGTTTGGCAGGGACTTCGTACTATTCTCTGGCCATTGCTCTTACTTTAAGTTCAGCCGGCATCTTTTCTATAGCATAACGGAGAGCCGTGCGCGGCATAATTTTCTTATTTCGCATAACATACTCGAATACTTCAGCGTTATTCGCCTGGCTTGCAGCTTTCAGCATCCAGCCATACCCTTTCTGAACAAGATCATCGCTGTCTGTAATAAGCAGATCTGCGATTTCAAAAATATCTTCAAGAAACCGTCCATCTCTTGCCGGTATGATAAGAGAAACAGCGGATGCACGCCTCATCCACCTGTTATCAGAGCCGCACCATTTTTTAAGATATGAAATCCTGTCCGGATACAGATCAATTAAAGCACCAACTGTATGGTTACACAGTGTATCACAGGAAGCCCAGTTGCTTACATAAAGCCCGATCCATTTTTCGAAAAGTTCAATATCCCCCGGCTTATAATCCTTTTTAACATAATATGACCAGTTGCACGCGATAAAAGACTCTTCCATGTATCCGGACTTCCAGAGCTCTTCACAAAGCGCAAAAAGTTCATCTTTACCAATGCCATGCAGTTTCTTATAATAATCTTTAGAGAGCTTTGTAACAATTCCGGTTTTAACACCGTAAAGCTTGATCTCCTCTTTAAAAAATCTCTTCCCGCTTTCACGGGTGTTATCATCCGCTTCAGTTTTAAGCTCATTCCGGATATCTGTTAATATCTTTTTCATATAATCACCGGTTTTTAATTTTGAAAAATTTTTCAGTATTTAATCCCTAACTTATTACTCGTAAAAAATGATCTATTACACCCGCCGCCTTCGGCGGCGGGTGTATATAATTCATAATTTTACTCTGAAAAGTATATTTAGGAATTATTACTGAAAATTTTTTCTTTAGTGCTGTGTTAAAATGAAACAGCTTTGATCATATCACTCAGGGCGGGGCCGGTATTCCCGTGAGTGTAAGGTTTATCATTGCAATGTTTGAAAGTATCTGAATACTGTTATTGGCCTTTTCTCTCTTGCATGCGAAAAGAAATTGGGATCGTAGTTCATCGTGCAAAAAGTTTGTTTCTGTCTGTTCCATGTTTTTTTTATTCTGTGGTAAACTTTATTTCAAGCCTTTTTCAGATTATTTTTACATTTCAGCAGTAAACATCATATAACTGGCATGTACTGTGAATCGTTATGTAAATAAAAAACAACCATATACGTCCGGCCTTAATTGCTGGAACCTGTGCTGGTCTGTATGGGCAGGGCGCTGGCCTGAATTTAAAGTCATTTATCGGCACAGGTTTTACAGCCATTTCCCGCGTTGTGCGCGGTTTCGACATTAGCGGTTCAATGCTCTCTGTTTCAGGCTGTACAGGCGGGCGAAGAAGCTTCGGTAAATTTCCCGATGTTTAGCTGAATTTCAAAAAATACTTGAATTTTTATATGTATGGTTCAAATAGCAGGCTATAGGAATTGGTTATCCGCGAATTTTTTCGCTTTGCAAATTTTAATTAACTGATACAGACAGATAAGGGATTTTTCAAGAGGGGATTTTTTTCTTCCCATGAAGTATGGTATGTCCCATGAACCGGGGGCAGTGCAGGGGCTTCAGGTTTTTTAATACGAGGAGTGTCCTCTATAAAAAGCCATGATCTGATCCACCTGTTCCTGCGGTTCAAATAAACGGGGCGGAATGCTTAACCTCAGATCTGACCCGCCGTTGCAGAACGGCTCCAAGTATCATGGTTCTGCTGCCAGACTGAAATCTTTATTTAATCTTTTATTTTTATTGTAATAAGGCAGTGCTCCGCGCAGGGGCGAATTGTGTAAAATAAAACTGTAAATTTGCAGTTCTGGAGGTTTCAAATGGTACATAGCTGGCAGAATGTAGTCAGTGCAAACGGCATAAATCTGACAATTATAGGCATGCTCATAGTCTTTGTCTCAATGGCCTTCATTGTCGCTGTGATCGCTTTTACACCGAATTTTTTAAAACTGGTAGCCAGGTTTGTGCCTGAAGTCGATGCTCATGCTCCACGTAACGGTGTAAAATCCGTTTCTGAAACGGACGTGGTTGCCGCTATCAGTGCAGTGCTCTGTCATACAACTCAATCAATAAATAAACAGGTTTGATGGTATAACTATGGATCTTTTTGTGGCATTTCTAAAAACTTCGGGATTCTACCTGCTTACTCCCGGCAACATCGCGATGATTGTCATAGGACTTTCTTTTATAACACTGGCAATCACAAAGCATTATGAACCCATGCTGCTTCTTCCGATCGGTTTCGGGATCATTGTGGGTAATATCCCTTATGTCCCGGCCATGAAGCTGGGGGTGTACGACTCCGGGAGCGTCTGGTTCTACATTTACTACGGTGTAAAGCAGGGTATATTTCCCCCCCTTATTTTCCTGGGGATAGGAGCGATGACGGATTTTTCAACTATGCTCTCCAATCCTAAACTTATACTTCTTGGAGCAGCTGCTCAGATAGGAATATTTCTAACCATGATCGGTGCGCTCTACCTGGGATTTACTCCCATGGAGGCCAGCTCGATCGGCATAATCGGAGGCGCTGACGGCCCTACGGCAATATTCCTTACGTCAAAACTTGCGCCTCACCTGCTGGGTGCTGTGGCTATTGCGGCATACTCGTACATGGCACTGGTGCCTGTTATTCAGCCGCCGGTAATGTACCTGCTTACCACCAAAAAGGAGAGACTCATACGCATGAAGCCGCCGCGCGTTGTCTCCCAGCGTGAAAAGATTTTTTTCCCCATAATTGCATTCCTTATCTGCGCGCTCGTTGTTCCGGGTTCTCTTTCACTTGTAGGTATGCTTTTTTTTGGCAATCTGCTCAAGGAAAGTTTTGTAACCGAGAGGCTTGCACAGACCGCGCGTACTGCCATGATCGATATTGTTACGATACTTCTTGGCGTCACAGTAGGTGCCAGCACACAGGCTTCGACATTCCTTACACGTCAGTCTATTATGATATTCGGACTTGGCGCAGCATCGTTCGCCATAGCCACTGCGGGAGGGGTGCTCTTTGCGAAGGTTATGAACCTGTTTGTAAAAGACAAGATTAATCCTCTTATAGGCGCCGCAGGTGTTTCAGCAGTGCCCGACTCGGCCAGGGTCGCGCAGATAATCGGCCAGAAGGAGGACCCGCATAACCACCTGCTTATGCATGCGATGGCTCCGAACGTGGCCGGTGTTGTGGGTTCCGCGATTGCAGCGGGCTTTCTCTGGTCCTATATGGTTAAGTAGAGCTTCTCATAATTTAATAAAATCTGGTGATAATAATGGCAAAGAAAAGAATACAATTCATGTGCACAGCTTTCAGGGACGGGTTCCAGTCTGTTTACGGGTCACGCGTACTGTCAAAGGATTACCTGCCTGTAGTAGAGGCCGCGCGCAACGCGGGCATAAGGTATTTTGAATCGGGCGGCGGTGCGCAGTTCCAGTCGCTCTTCTTCTACTGTCGCGAGAACGCCTTTGATGTAATGGATGCCTTCAGGAAGGCTGCGGGGCCTGACGCGAACCTGCAGACCCTGGCCAGGGGCGTAAACGTCGTAGGGCTGGACTCACAGCCTGCCGATGTCATATCGCTTCACGCAAAACTCTTTAAAAAACATGGCGTCACAACCATAAGAAACTTTGATGCCCTGAACGATGTGAACAACCTTATCTATAGCGGGAAGGCAATAGTGGACGCGGGCCTTAAGCACCAGGTCGCTGTAACCATGATGGAACTCCCTCCGGGATGCACCGGCGCCCATGACGCGGCGTTCTACATGAAGACGCTGAAGGATATACTCGATGCCGGTATTCCATATGATTCAGTATGCTT
>CAYTSF010000066.1:0-17897 GCA_964440335.1 uncultured Leptospirales bacterium | reverse complement strand
AAAAAAAGTATTCAAGTTTCCGGCAGTTGATGCCGAACTTATTGCTACAAGTGATGATATGGCAATTCCCTCCCGTTCTTGCCATATTGTTTACTTGGCACTGCAAAAAGGAAGAAGGCAGAATAGCCGCCCAGCTATTCTGCTTTCTTTTACTTTTCACTGTGGTTCAGGCAGCCTGTCACCTGCAACCGGTTTAAATTCATGAAGATCACCAAGGAGCCCTTCAATATTACCGCCGCCAAGAATGGTAAATTTCACATGGTAAAGTATGCCGTTATGTGCGTTCAGAAGGTCCCCGGCCAGCTCTTCCCTCTTCTTTTTTTCTTTAAATGGAAACTCAATGTCAATGTTGTCTGAATCATAAAATGTAATAGTCTTAAAGAGGTAATTCACCTGCTTGAGCCTCAGGTCCATGACAACCGGCTTATTCTTCCAGCTGTCAATATCAGCAAGTATGGCGGAAAAGGATGTGACATTCTGCTGCCCGTAAAGAACTGAAACAAGCAGAAAAACCATGGTAAAAAACAGCCCGTAGCGCAGGGAACGGATTTTGTTCAAATTATTCATAAAAAAGTAATGGCACCGTGCAATGTCAATGTCAATTACTATTGAGGCATCATTTATATTTTATGTCAGTGATGTTTATGATAGTGCTTGAGATTTTTTAGTGGCAGAAGAGTTTCAGGGCTTGTTCAGGTATGACGGGGTTCAGTCGCATTTTGTGTATAATAAAACTTCCTTCCCGGGGATTCTATCTATCTCCCTGATCAGATTCATCATTTATACTGATTATCCTGCGGTTTTTGCCGAGCCTTGAATTAATAAACTCAATAATGAGCCATACTGCTACAACCAGCCAGAACATGCTTAGAATCTGCACCATCATATGCCACCCCCTCTATCATTAAAAGTATAAATGCAATTTTTATGCCATGTTATATTTTTTAAACAAAATAACCTTTGATTCAATCAGATGTTATTTTAAGGATTAAATCAGAATTTTTTTTAACAAAAAAAATTTGTTGAATTTCACTCACTGTATCATATTTACCACATAAACGAAATCCATTATTGAACAATTTGATGCAGAACAGAGGAGCAGATTTATCGAAAAGGATGAAATTCTTGCACGACAACGCCAGCTGATGATAAAGGAACATCTCATGGCCAGGGGAATAACAGACTCAGGTGTACTTGAGGCCATGTCCTCAATTAAAAGAGAAAATTTTATACCCGATAAATATCTTGTGGAATCCTATGGCGACCACCCTGTGCCAATAGGTCACAATCAGACCATATCGCAGCCCTACATAGTCGCGCTTATGACACAGCTGGCAGAATTAACAGGCAGCGAAAAAGTCCTTGAGATTGGGTGCGGATCAGGCTACCAGGCTGCGATACTGTCAAGGCTGTCAAAAACTGTTTTCAGCATTGAGAGGATAAAGGCCCTGGCAGAATCTTCAACAAAAAGGCTCACGGCTGAAGGATGCAATAATGTAACGGTAATTCATGGCGATGGATTCGAAGGTCTGCCGGACGAAGCACCTTTTGATGTAATAATAGTTACTGCGGCACCGGAAAAGATCCCACAGAAACTTGTCGAGCAGTTGGCTGACAACGGAAGGCTTATTGCACCCGTGGGTGAATCCATACAAAGACTTGTAAAGATCACAAGAACAGGCAACAGCCTTGAAACCGAGGAGGTTGCCTACGTAAGGTTTGTTCCAATGGTAAAGGGCTTTAATTTATAATTGACAAAGATCCCGTTGAGCGGAAAATATATATAATATTGACATTATTGGACAATTATCTATCATTGTTAATATAAGGGCTATTTGCATACCCCGGAAAATACCGGTCCATGCAAAACAGAATAATACCCCGGACAATTACCTGACAGATTATTAAAATATATAACAGGCGGAAATCTTGCATTACAACCGAAGTGATAATTATCCCTTTCTTCACGAAAGGCTCATGAAGGAACCCTACCTTGATGAAATCCTGGTGGAAATAGATACGTACCAGAAGGCATGGAAAAAAAACAGTAATCTCACCCTGGCAACTGCAGAATCCCTGAACGAATCAAGAAACGTTAAGATACCAATATCACAGAAACGCCTTCTGAATATCCAGTACCTCATTGACCTGATGCTTAAATTCAACCCCGAGGAATTCAAGGCTATCTACTCGTACCAGTTCTCGGTAAATCCCGAGAATAAAAACCTTATCATCGAAGAGAAGGCAGAGCTGGCATTTCTGATGCCAGGGCCTGACTACGAAAAAATTGTTGAAGAAAGGGACGCAAAATCAACCGAGAGCCTCATGCAGCTCCTTTCAAGCTTCAGGCTGTTTAACCTTACCAAGCTTATAAAAAAAGCCAAAAACAGGGCACACTTATCGCAGCTTATTAAAAACCGGATCGGTTCAGATATTTTCACTTTCAAAAATTATTCCATAGACAAGGCCGGACTTGAAATAACCGAAGACTTCTGTTTTCACAAAAAAAATTATGACTCGGTTAAACAGAAAATTGACATCGACGAAATGAAAAGAATCATTGATATCAATTCGGCAGCCATAACACGCAGGCTTAAAAATTTCGGTATACTCAATGCCAACGTGAGCGATTACAGGGATACGAAATTTAATTATATCCTTAACGCCCTGACCGGGGACTCGGCAATAGCCCTTGAAAAAAAAGACCTGGTCATTGTAAAAAATTTCCAGTCTCTCAGGGAATGCATCATGAAAGTAGATAAAGTACTTGATCCGCTTCTCCTGAATGATGCAGAGATTTTTAAACATGTTGCTGAAAATATTATCTCAACCGAAAAAAATATCATATCCCTTTTTGAAGGCATTACTCATGAAAATTTCAGCCAGTGGGAAGCCGAAAAAAAGGCGGCATGTAAAATAATATCATTTACCGGAACCGATGGAGTCAGGTATATTATTGACTCCTCGCAATACCTGAAAAAATTCTCAGACCTGGTTAATCTTCTGGGCAACAGGGAACAGTTCGGTTCCCTCTCTGAAAGCCAGAAGGATGAAAAACTCTTCACCGCAGGGATCCTTGCCGAGGCAGGCAGAGAGGTTGCTGACAGTGAAAATCCGGAACAGATCCTTGGAAGCAGTGAACGGCTGGCTACGATGAACCAGCTGCTGAAAGATTTTGACGCATTAAATAAAAGGATCATGGCAGAAGAAAACGAAGCGGCATCCGGCAGAGATGAACAGTCGAAGGGGGGATCAATTTTAATATCCCTTGTAACAGCCGTTATATCACTCTTCAGCAAAAAACCCGCAGCAACACAGCAGGCCAAAGCTGCCCAGAAACCGGTTGCCAAGGCGCCGGTGATAAAAAAACCGATATCAAAAGAAACAAAAGACATTTACACACAGATCAAAGACAAAGACTCTGCCCTTATCGCGCTGTCCGAACTGATCGAGATAAAACCCGATAACCAGGCAAGGATTGACCAGGTGATAACCGAACTGCGGGCACACAACCTCAAGATAGTGATCCCTGTTTATAACGCAAGGCAGGTCCTCTACCCGCAGAGAAGCAGAAAATATCTTCTTGCGGATGTGGAGTATCTTCTTGTTGATCCTTCTGTTATTAAGACTCCTGAGTCGCTTGGCAGCTTCATGGATTCAATTGCAGGCTTCAAGTTCCGCGAGGACAATATCAGCACAAATGCCCTCTTCACTATTGAAAAATACCTGAACTCGCTATTCAGGAAGAGCAAGGTCAGGAAGCAGGGCTGATTCTATTCCCCGCCACCGCCTGCGGCTGCACAGCCGGCACACCCGCCACTACATGAGGGCTGTGGCGCTTCGGATGCAGCATTTCCCTTGTTCTTGTAATCATTCACATAAAATCCGGACCCCTTAAAGATTATCCCGGCTGCGTTATACAGCTTTCTTACGGGCTTGCCGCATTGTATGCAGCTTGAAATCGGGTCATCCTTCATGGACTGGGAAACTTCAAATTTATGGTTACATTCAAGACACTGGTATTCATATATTGGCATTTTGTTACCTCCGGGTGCACATTGATTGATAAAAATAATCAGAGGCGCAATCCGTCAATAAAAAAATGCACGGCCGCAAAAAGGGTCAGACGACAAGTTCCGGCCGGGGTATAGGGGCAATTTCATATTCCAGTTTATCCAGGTAAAACTTTGTTTTCAGGTAGGAGATGTTTTCCCTCTTCATGCCGATATACTCCTCTGCAAAACCGGTTGGTATCATGAGCTTTATTCTTCTGGTACCGGGATGTAACAAGTTCGAGGATACCATGAGTTCTTCAAGCAGATCCCTTCTGTACCTGGATTTAACCAGAAAACCCATGGAAGTATGATATGGCCCGGCAACCACTGTTTCATTACCTGCATCTACAGGGTGGAGTCCAATCCTGATTACGTTGATGCTGTTTTCATGAAACATGCGGTACATCCTGGACGATATATCAATTGCCTGTTCAAGTGTGAGCGGGTTAAACCTGCCCTCATTGTACATCTGTTCAAGTTCAGTGCCCGCAAGTACAACGCAGGGGTATATTCTTGCGTCATGGGGTTTAAGGCTCACCGCCTTCTCTGCGGAGTTCATGGATTTCTCAAATGTGTCGGATGGAAGTCCGGGCATGAGCTGTATGCCTGTCCTGAAGCCGTATACTTTCAACAGACCGACTGCCCTGTAGACATCCTCAGGCGTGTGCCCCCTGCCTGACGCGGCAAGCACTTCCGCATCAAGGGACTGCACACCCAGTTCAACCGTTTCGACGCTGTAATGCTTCAGCATGGCAAGCCTTTCGCTGTCAATATAATCAGGCCTGGTTGAAAGCCTGATTGAATGAGCAATCCCGCGCTCAATCAGGGACTCGGCAGCATCAAGCAGCCTGCGCTGCCGTTCAGGTTCAATGCCTGTAAAGCTGCCGCCGAAGAACGCAATCTCAACGCGCGTAACCGAATCTGTTCTTGTCGAGAGGTAGGTCTCTGCTATGCGTTCAATATCCGCTGCGTCAGAAACCCTGTCGCTGCCGGAGACCCTCCACTGGTTGCAGAAAACACAACTGTGTCTGCACCCTGCATGCGGAACAAATACCGGTATGGTGATCTGCTTTTTCGCCATTACTTTCAGAGGTCACTGATATCGAGCTTCCAGTAAGGGCCCTCCCTGACGAATATAAGCTCGATCCCGCTCTGTACCCTGATTACAGCCCTGTCTCCGTTTATGTCGACGGCCACAACCTGCTCTCTGAAAAGCGTGCCAAGGTCAACCCCCTGGTGTTTGACAAAAAAATACAGCGCAACATAATCTGACTTTTTCATGTTCCTGAGCCTTGCAGGTTCGCAGTTATAAAGCGAGGCAAGGGTCTTGATCTGGTCATCCTTCATCTGCCTTATCATGTTGTCAAGGGCCGCGATCTTATCCAGGCTTGAAGATGAAATATTTTTTGTGATGGCCCCGGCATCTCCATTTTCCGCTGCAGTTTTGATTGCAGAGAATGATTCAAGGGGCGTCAGCGGGCCTCCCCTGCCGCATGAAACCACAGCAAGGGGCAGGATCAGCAGAAACGCATTTCTCAATAAACGCATGTTATCCGGTCTCCATCAGTAATTACTATCATGTTGTCAATCAGTCGGGTTGTTCCCCAGAAAGCGGCTACTGCTATGACCGATTTCCGGTCTATTGTGTCTGCGTAACCAAGGTCAGAATACCTTACAACAGAAATGTAATCAATGCGGTCCGGATTGCCGCCACGGATTATTCTTTCCATCTCCCTGGTTATAACATATGCGTCACGTTCGCCGTTATGCAGCATCTCTTCAGCGCGTTTAAGGCTCGCCGAGAGCACAACCGAATCAGCCCTGTGCTGCTGTGTCAGGTGCTTGTTGCGGGAACTCATGGCCAGCCCGTCCTTCTCACGCAGTATGGGCGCAATAATGATTTTTACAGGAAAGTTCAGGTCAATGGCCATCTTCTCAATGCTCACTGCCTGCTGTATATCCTTCTGGCCGAACACGGCAAGATCAGGCTGAACAATGTTAAAGAGCTTGCTCACCACGGTAAATACACCTTTAAAATGCCCGGGTCTTACCGCGCCGCAGAGGTTATCTGTCAGGAGCGATACTTCAACACCGGTAAGGGGATTAACATAAATTTCTGATTCATCCGGAGTGAATACCAGGTCAACGCTGCACTTTTCTGCCATTGCCAGGTCGCGCTCCAGGTCTTTGGGGTAATTGGCAAAATCATTTTTGTCATTAAACTGCAGCCTGTTCACGAATATACTCATGACCTGAAACCCGGTTTCTCGGCGTGATATCTCAACAAGGCTAAGGTGCCCATCATGGAGGTAACCCATTGTAGGCACAAATCCGATCTTCTTTCCGGCAGCTCTGGCCTCTCCTACCGCAGCCCTGACATCGTTTATGCTTCGCGCAACTATCATTTTACCCTCACATTTATATGCTGTTATTAACAATAGACCTGTTTCCAAACTGGCGTTTGATACCTTCAGAAAGCCTGAAGGGGGCTTTTTTAAGGGGCTCCGCCCCTTAGACCCGGTAAAAAACAAGAAAAGAAACAAGTCTAATGTTCATGTTACAAAGACTCAGTCACTCATGGCTCGGAAGGTACGATGCAATTCCCTAAAAAAAATTCATCAGTCATACTTATTAAAAGAATAGCGCACCGAATCATTCCCCATAAGGCCCGATATCTCATAGATAAACTCATCAGAGGGCTGAACATTAAAACTGGTATGCGCCCTGATTATCCTTGTATCGTTGTTCTCCCTGACATGAAAATAGAGAGGGCACCCTCCCCTGTGCTTTTCAACCACTCCGCGTATCCTGGAGATGATATCATCATCAACGCCTGTTGATTCCACCCTGATATGTATAGCCGAAACCGCACCGCGCCTGACCTCCTTGAGAGACTTGAGGCTTGCCGCGATCATCTTCCTGGGCCTTCCCGCGTCGAGTTCAATTTTACCTGTGACCATTACAGGCTCATTGCTATTTATGAGTGCGGAAAATTTTTCCAGCACCCTGGAAAAGAAGATCACCTCTATGGAACCGTCAAGGTCCTCAAGTGTCCCCGCAGCGTACTGAGACCCGTTTTTCTGCGAACGCCTTATTGCAATATTGTTCAGCATGCCTATAATTGAAACGTCCTGCGAGTCGTGCTCCTCACCTATCTCGGAAAGCCTGTACGAAGGGAATGACCTTATCTCATTCTCAAATTTTGACAGCGGGTGCCCGGAAAGGTAAAGGCCAAGCACGTCCTTCTCGAAGGCGAGCTTTATGTTGTCTTTCCAGTCCGCCACCTGCGGGAGGTCAGTGGATATCCGGGTATTGTCCCTGCTGCTGTCCATGCTGAAGAGGTCACCCTGTCCGGACTCAATGTCCTGGTGATACTTCCTGGCCAGTTCTATTATCAGGTCCATGGACTCAAAAAGCTGCGCCCTGTTAGTATGTATGGGATCAAATGAACCTGACTTAATCAGGGACTCCAGCACACCCTTATTTACCAGGGAGAGGTCAACCTCCTCGAGAAATTTTTTAAGTGTTTTGAACCCGCCGGTTCTCTCCCGTGCGGCTATGATGTTCTCGATTGCCTTTTCCCCGAGCCCCTTGATTGCACCAAAACCGAACCGTATGGATTCGCCTTCTATGGAAAAATCATAGTAACTGTTGTTGATAGATGGCGGGAGAACCTTGATGTTGTTCTCCCGGCAGTCTGTAATGTACTGGATTACATCCTCCTGCTTGTCCGGCGCGGCCGACAGAAGGGCGGTCATATACTGTATGCGGTAATGCGCCTTCAGGTAGGCGGTCTGGTATGTTACCAGCGCATAGGCGGCAGAATGCGATTTATTGAAACCGTACTCCCCGAATTTTTTTATGAGGGAATAAAGGTCTTCTGCGAGAGATCTGGGAAAATTGTTCTTCTCCGCTCCCTTGATAAATTTATCCTCCAGGGCATCAATGATATCCATCTTCTTCTTGCCCATGGCCTTCCTGAGCTTGTCTGCCTCGGGGAGGGTGAACCCTGCAATTATCTGCGATACGAGCATTACCTGTTCCTGGTAGACTATTACACCGAGTGTATCCTTCAGAACAGGTTCCAGGGACTTGTCCTGGTACCTGACGAGTTCAGGTTTCTTTTTACGTTCGATAAAGTCATCCACCATTCCAGATCCCAGGGGGCCCGGCCTGTAAAGCGCGACTATCGCGATGATGTCCTCGAACTCAGTGGGACCCAGTCTGCGGAGGATGTTCTGCATGCCCCCGCTTTCAAGCTGGAACACGCCCCTTGTATCGGCCTTCTGCAGCAGCTTATATGTTTCAGCATCGTCTAACGGTATGGACAGGATGTCCAGCTTATGCCCGTTCGCTGCCTCAATTAACTCCAGGCATTTTTGTATTATACTCAGGTTCTTCAACCCCAGGAAGTCCATCTTTACAAGCCCGGCCTGTTCAAGTGTGTTCTTCTCATACTGGGATGATATGCTCCCGTCCTTGTCACGGTAGAGGGGAACGTAATCAGTAAGCGGCCCTTTCGAGATAACAACGCCTGCGGCGTGTTTTCCGGCCGACCTGGTGAGCCCCTCAAGCTTGAGAGATATATCCAGGAGCTGTCTTCCCTTCTCGCTCTCGTATACCTTTTTAAGTTCAGGTGTACCCTCGATGGATTTTTTCAGGGAATCCCCATCTATGAGTTTGCTTATTTCATTGGCCTCGGCGAACGGGATGTCCAGGGCGCGCGCAACGTCTTTGACCACGGCCTTGGACTTCATACGGTTAATCGTGACAATCTGACTCACGTGGTCTTCGCCGTACCTGCGCTTTACATAGTCGATGACCTCTTCACGCCTGTCGGCGCAGAAGTCAATATCCATATCAGGCATCTCGTTTCTGTCGGGATTGAGAAACCTTTCAAAGAGCAGGTTGTACTTCAGCGGGTCAAGGGCTGTTATGCCCAGGCAGTAGGAGATGATCGATCCCGCAGCGGAACCACGTCCCGGGCCGACCGGCACACCGGTTTTGCGCGCGTAGTTTATGAAATCCCACACTATGAGAAAATACCCTGAAAACTTCATGTTTGTGATAACTGAAAGTTCATACTCGATCCTGGCCTTTACCGCTTCGGGCAGGTTACTGCCATATATCCGCGCCGCTCCCTCATCAACCAGGTGGCGCAGGTACGTATCCAGGTTGTATCCGGCAGGGACCTCAAAGTTCGGCAGTATGGGGTTGCCAAGATCAAGTTCAAGGTCGACCATGTCTGCGATCTTGCATGTATTGAAAAGCGCGTCGGGGTAATCGCTAAAGATCATCCTCATCTCGTCAAGGCTCTTCAGGTAGAATTCGTTCGATGAAAAACGCATGCGGTTCTCATCGTTCATGGTCTTGCCGGTCTGGACACAGAGCAGGACTTCATGCGAGTAGGCGTCTTCGCGTTTAAGGTAATGTGCATCGTTCGTTGCGATGAGAGGCAGGCCAAGCTCTGATGAAAGGCGGATGAGTTCTTTGTTTACGATCTCCTGTTCCTTTATACCGTGGTACTGGAGCTCGAGGTAAAAGTTTCCCCTGCCGAAAAGTTCGTTATACCTTCCCGCAAGTTCAGCTGCCTCCTTCATGCGCCCTTTAAGAATATGTACGGGTATCTGGCCTGCAATACACGCTGATGAGGCTATGAGCCCCTCTGAATACTTCTCGAGCACCTCCATGTCGATCCTGGGCTTGTAGTAGAATCCTTCTGTATATCCTATGGATGAAAGCTTCATGAGGTTCTGGTAGCCGGTATTGTTTTTTGCAAGGAGAATCAGGTGGTATGCCGTCTCATCCTTATTATCCCTGGTTGCCTCTTTTTTAAACCTTGATCCCGGTGCAACGTAAAATTCCTCACCGATTATGGGCTTGATTCCCGTTTTCTGGGCCTTCTGATAAAACTCTATGGCTCCGAACATGTTTCCATGATCTGTCAGGGCAATAGCCGGCATCCCCATCTCCGAGGCCCTGCCGACCATGCTCGATAGCGTGATCGCACCGTCAAGAATGGAATAATCGGAATGAGTATGTAAGTGTACAAAATCCATATTTCTGCCGTTAATTGTTTCGTGATATTCAGGACCCGCGCAGAATACCGGTGCGGGGCTATTTGGTTAGAATGTTTGCAGGAGACATAATTTCAACTATTAATTTCGAAAAAATATGCAAATTATGGATTGTGTGTCATGGGAAATTACCCCCGCCTCAAGGCGGGGGTAAAGGTTATAGTTTTAAATGCTACTTCTTAATGGTTTCGATCAGTGTATTTCTGACAGAAACGACTTTTCCATTTGCAAGGCCCAGCACAATAGTATCTTCCACAAGGGATGGCGAAGTCCTTATCTTGCTGTCAAAGGTATTCTGCCACTGGACAAGGCCGTTATCAGGATTGATTGCAAAAAGTGTTCTGTCATCAGTGATGTAAACATTACCCAGGGCTATAAGCGGACTCCCTGAAACCGGCCCGCCTGTCTTGAACTTCCAGTTCAATGAACCCTTCTCATAATCGAGCGAATAGAGATAACCATCTTCTGAACCGAAGAATATACTCTTGTCATTTATAGCCGGGGAGGAATATATGGGGCCGCCGGTCATGAAAGTCCATGCGATGTCACCATCCTTATATTCCACTGCATAAAATTTCCCCGAATAGCAGCCGAAGAATATTTTGTTTCCATAGAACAGCGGCGTCAGGGTAATTACCCTGTCATCAATCTCAATGGACCAGTTCTCGTCGCCGTCATCCGCATCAAGGGAATAAAGGTTCAAAGCATCAGTCGCAATTATCAGCGTATCTTTGAACACAAGGAGAGAATTGTATACAGCCTCTTCAAGGTTGTTATCCCAAATTTTTTTGCCGCTCAAATCGAATGCGGAAATCAGGCCGTACCCTGTTGCAACATAAATCCTGTCCTTGACAACAACGGGTCCTGTCTTAAACAGCATGGGTCCGCCTGTTTCACTCTGCCAGTTGACCTTACCCTTCACAATATCAAGAGAAAACAGAATCCCGTTTACATCGATAAGGTATGCGTTATCACCATATACAACAGCTTTTGAATCAAACCTCTTGCCGAGTTTCTTGCTGAAGATCACTTCCCCGTTAATGCTGAGTATAGTGACCGTCCCGTTTTCAGAGCATGTTATAATCCTGTCTTTGGCATATACAGGTACTGAAACAACCGGCGAATTGAGAGTATTGGCCCACTTTATTCTTTCAAGTTTTTTCTTCTTTTGAAGCTCCGGTGTTACAACAAGTGTCTCGCCTTCTTTCACCGTGACCGTTGTATTATAATCCTCAAAGTCCTTGGTTACGACCCTGATCTTGATCTTCTCTCCCGGTTTAACGTCCTGCTTCACGTCTTTTAAACCGCGGTATTTGGAGTTGATAAAAATCCTGCTCCCTGCAACCGGGGATTTAACATGAACATAACTGTTTTCAATTTTCTTCTCTTCTTTGAGAATGATAAATTTCGACGGATTACTTCGGAGCAGCTCCCTGCCTTTATCATCCAGTAATAAAACACGCCAGTAGTATTCCCCCTGTTCTCCGAGGCTCATCATGGATGAATTATTTTTTACACTGTCAGCCGTACTCGAATCAGTAAAATCCCTGTTCCTTGAAACCTGTACCTTATACTTGCCGTCATAGCTTACCGGGTTCCAGGTAAAATTCACATCGGACTTTTTATCATCAGCCTTGATTTTTATCTCCGCTCCATCCGAAGGATAGGTCAGCACGATGTTCTCTTTAATAACAAGTTCATATGTACCGGTTGTTGATGTTGTCTTCTCGCCGGCATTGTTCATTATCCCTTTGATGCGCCAGTAATACCTGCCGGTCTGGTTTTTATCTTTTAATTCGAAGTAGTTATTGCTGCGCTTCTGGCTTGTGACCATGTCGGTAAAGGCTTCGTTTCTTGCTATATCAATTTCATAGCCTATATATCCCGGCTCGGCCTTCCAGCTGAAAATTATACCTTTGGTCTTGATTGAATTCACATCAATCTTATCATCCTGCACCGGTGTGACAAGGATACAGGGATTAAGCATTCGCCCCTTCTCCACCCTGAAAGAAAATACCTGGCTTATTTTAGTGAAGCTGTCAGAACCAATTACAATATTGCTTTTAACGCGCCAGAAGTATTCACCCTGTCCCAGATTCTCTATAACCAGAGTCCGGAGCTTTGTCTTCTGCGAAGTGATAATGTTTTTAAACTCACTGTCCTGTGAAATCTCGATTATGTAATCGTTTGTTTTCTCCTCATCATTCCATTTGAATGTAACTGAATTTTCCATGGATGTCTGGCTGACAAGCTCATTCTGCAATGGCGCAACAAGCCTGGGGGGTTTCTTTGTCATTACATTGATCTTGCGTATATCGCTGAACTCAGTCTGGCCGTTGTCTGCATTTACCGCAGATACCCTCCAGTAATAAGTACCGCTCTCAAGATTCTCTTTCTGCTGCCGGTTGTTTCCGGTCTTTCTTGTGATAAAAATATTTTTAAATTTGCGGTCCCTGCTGATCTGGAATGTGTAATCCTTAACGTTGCCTGTCACGTCCCACGAAAAGAAAACTTCGCCGATCGAGGTATCGAGCAGCAGGTACTGGTTGGGTGCAGGCTCCTTCAGGTTAAAATTCAGTTTGACTATCCTGGTCTCATTCTTGTCTTCATTTATAATAGCTTTCTCGTTTTTCTGGACAATGGTCTGGTCATCTCCTGATTTTACCGTTGCAGATCCATCTGAAACGTTAAGGTCCAGCTCCTGGTTTTCCATCTGTGTAAGTTCGATGTTACTTTTATCAATTGTAACGGTGGTATCCTGGGACTTGATATTAATTTCTGCGATATCGAGACCTTCAACATTTGACCTGTTTGCGGAAATCGCTCCATGATCAAAATTTATATTAATCTGATTTTCCAGGGTGGAAAGCATTATCATGCTGTTTTCATCGATGTTGATGTCCGTTCCATCCTGCAGGTGTATTACCGCTTCAGAATCTGTGGAGGTCCTGATGGAATCGTTGTTGAATACAGGATAATCCTGCTCAACGTCCTCCCATACAACCTGCGACAGGTACTTCCTCTGGGCCATCTGCTTCTTGAACGTAATAGTACCTATCTGCTTTGCAGTACCGGCATCAAGTTTCCTGTTAAAATCGGCATAAAGAAATATCGACAGAGATGAAATGATGAGCGCGCTTGCGCCAACAACTAATGTATCACTAGTCAAGAATTTCATACTTTACTTCACCTTCTTCGGCGGCTTCTTCTGTAGGCTTGCCCTTCATTTCAATACCAACAAGCCTGCGCATATCTTCAAGCGTTCTCGGACACGCCGGATCATCCAGCCTTCCAAGAACTGCATATATCTGTTGAGGTTCGCTCTTGCCTTTAACCTTAATCTTCTGCATGGGCTCTACCCTGAATATGTCTTTCACCTTGAAAAAAGTATCTGTAGAAATAAGCACATCTGTACCGAAAGGCTTATTCAGGGATTCAATCCTTGATGCGAGGTTAACGGTATCGCCGATAACGGTATACTCCATCCTCTCATTTGAACCTATCTGTCCGGCAAGAACCGGGCCTGTGTTCAGACCGCAGCCGATCTTAATAATCGGTTTTTTATCTCCGCCCCTGCCTTTGTTAAACTCAATGAGAGCGTGCCTCATCATAAGCGCACCGTTAATAGCATTCTCAGTATCATTGCCGTGGCTCACGGGAGCACCCCATACAGCCATGACCGCGTCACCTATATACTTGTCTACAACGCCATGAGTTTTATTAACACAATCAACCATGCGTGTCATATACGCATTTAAAAATTCAACAACCTCTTCCGGTTCAAGCTTTTCAGATATGGCAGTAAACGACCTGATATCCGAGAAGAAAACAGTTGCAGTTTTACGCTCACCGCCGAGCTTGATCTCGCCCTTGAGAACCTGTTCTGCGATCTCCTTGTTAACGAATTTGCCGAAAGCATCCTTCATCTTTTCGCGTTCCTCAAGACCGCGTCCCATCTCCACGAATGAATTGGTAAGCATCCCTACTTCATCACCGGTTGAAGGTTTAATATCAACCTTGAAATTTCCCTGTTCGATCTCCTTGGTAGCACCCACAAGAGACGTGATCGGATTTGTGAGGGACTTGCTGAAAAAATAAACAATAAGTATGGCTATATTAAGGATTATTATTGTGATAATAATATTCCTGCGCTGAATATTGTATACCTCCTGCATTGCAAGGTCCTCGGGTACGGAACTCACTATGCCTATACCGCTGAAACCGATTTTCTTGAAAGACCCCAGATGGTAAACACCAGCCTCATTTTTATAACGCCTCTGCCCGTTGTCTGTTGTGCTTTTAAACATCATGTCGATAATCGGGAGGTTGATAAAATTTGCATGTGACATGATAAGATTTGTGTCCGGGTGAGCAATAACATCCCCGTCGCTGTTAACCATGAAAGTATCGGTTATTCCGTTTTTAACAAATGACTTCAATATTTTGTTCAGCTTGATATAACCAACAACAACCGAGATCACCCTGTCATTTGCATCCCGCTGGAACGGAAAAGATACCGCCATAATGGGAAAAGTAAATCTCTCCGACACGTTATGGACAACTGCCTCATCGTTAAAAGACCTGATATATTTCGGGGAGTTATCCCTTGTGATCTGTTCCATCATTACAGGGTCGATATTGTTATCTCTGAAAAAATTCTCGTTTGCTATTTTTTTTCTAATGGAGAGAACATCATCGTTTCCCCTGTCACAGATAGCAACAAACAGAAAATCCTTGTCGTTGCTGAAAAACAGGTCAGTAAAAAGGAGCTTCTGTTTTTCAGTTTTAAACTCCTGTATCATGGTAGTCCCCATGATATTCAGCTTTTCAACAATTGCGGTAAAATCAGATTCTGTTTTTGAAGCGATAACCTGGGATATGGTGAGATTGGACTCTTTAACGCGAACCTCGTTGTCATTCCTGAAAAACAGAGTAGCGAGAAAAATCATTATCGCAAGCGCCGCAACTATGATTATGGATATAATGGAGATCAGTTTTGACCTGATTGTCAGCCTTGAAAAGAACCCGAATTGACTTGTAAAATCCTTGTCTTCTGCCATATTATGCCTGTATTCAGTTTAAATTTATTTATTACAGATTATATTATGAAATCCCGGAGTAAAGTCAACCTAAAAGCCTACTCCATTCTTATTATCGCCGGTTATATAGATTATCAATAAGAGTTTTTTTAATATTTTCATATTCATCAGGGTTTATATCACCGGGTGTCTGATAGATAGCTGTAATTTTTTTCAGCATCTGTATTTCATTAATAAGCAGGGGATAAAAAAAACAATCACCCGTAAGCCTGGCTGCGAACAGTATTTCTTCATCGGTGAGGATATCGGAGCTTTTACAGAAAAAATTCCTGCATGTATTTCTAAAGAAAGCCCCCTCTTCTCCGGGTAATTCCACGCCCCCGTTGTAAACCAGGCATCCGGAAATTTTTGCACCAACATCGGTATATCCGACATTAGCGCACTGCATCCCGTCGTGAATAACACAACTTTCTCTGATTTCAAGAATACCACTCACCGGGACTCCAGGGGAAAGTGCCCTTGACATGTAAATCTCGTCCAACTCCTCAAAGGAGACCGCATAATTATGACTGCCACAGCACAATGCACATGATGCGTTGTGACCCGGCCGGCAGATGTTTACAGTGATAATATTTATCATGAAGTAACCTGTACAACAATAGACTTGTTTCCTTTCATGTTTTTACCGGTCTAAGGGGCGGAGCCCCTTACAAAAGCCCACTTCAGGCTTTCTGAAGGTATCAGGCGCCAGTTTGGATACAAGTCAAATATTCTTTCATGTCATTATTAAATCAAGAAATTAAACATAGTTATTCCATTCATAAAAGTGGATATACACATAATTAGACTTGTTGCAAAACTCCGTTTTGCAACTGGAAGGATTGCCCACTTCGATGCTACTCAGTGCAGTGTCTGCGGAGCTTTTTTTTAGGGGGCTTTACCACCGGACCGCTATGATCCGGTTTCATTTCTATAACAACATCAGAACGTCTTTACCAGTAAACAGTTATGCTGCTTATTCAGAAATTGAAAAAAATCAATAAAAACTACACACTAAAAGAATATTTCTATTGCTGATTACCGGATTATCTGATTAAATTTTTATCATGAGTTTATCATTAAACCACATACAGAGCGATTATGGAAGGATTTATTACAGGATTAATGGCAGCGAAAACACTGATGCCATGGTGATGATCCATGGACTTGCGGGTGATTCCAGGTTCTTCCATAATCAAATGAAATATTTCAGCAGTAAATTCAAGGTTATATCCATCGATCTGCCAGGCCATGGCAGATCAATGGACTTCGAAGATCAGTCCCTGGAGTTATATGCCCATAGTATCAACCAGGTTATCCTGACCGAAAAACTTCACAACTACATTCTCATGGGCCATTCGATGGGAGGTGCCATATGCCTTGATCATTACGGCAAGAACAGTGAAAATATCCGCTCCATGATACTCATATCTACGGCTGCCGTGCTACCGGTGAACCGGGAACTGATTGAAGACGCAGAAAACAATTTTCATAATTTTTTTGATAACCTTCTTGGAATAATTTTCAGCAAGAAAGCCGGCATATTCATACTGGCCGCGAAAAAAAACATAACCGATCCGGAGAAGGCAGTTATTATAAACGATCTGAAGATCTGCAGCAGCATGAATTACGCCACTATTCTGGAAAAAATAAATATACCTGTACTGCTTGTTGCCAACACCGGCGACAGGATGATACCATGGACTTTAACAGATGAATTACACAAACAGATCAGCGGATCAAAACTGGTTATATTTGAGGAAAACGGCCATGTCCCCTTTTTTGAGGACCACGAAAAATTCAACATGGCAGTAGATGATTTTCTCAGGGAAAATTTATAGCAGTTACACATCCTTTTGCGGGTTTTGTTGATGGTTCATAAAAATCCGTCTGTCCTGAATTAGTCCATTTACCATCGGCATATTCATCGTAATAGAAGGAATACATGGTTCTCCTCTTTTTATTCCTGCTTATTACAAACTTATTCAGCTGGCTGATATTGCCCTCAATTATTATCCTCTCCCCTTTTTTCAGGATCACTTCATAGCTTTCCGGATAGAAAATATAATCCTTACCTTTAACATACCTTACCCAGGTTAATATTTTGATGCTGCTAATAGCGGACCAGTAATATACTTCGCCCTTTTTAACTCCAGACTGGATATAATCTGAATTGAATGAAACATCTCCTGCATATGATCCGCCAATGAATATAACCTCGGCCTGATATGCAGTCCTGTTATCGAGAGCTCTATCCTCGACATCACCAACTACCGGCAGTTCAGGATCTTTAACCTGAGCAACCGATCCTGACATGAAAAGAAGCATACTGGCTGAAAAGACCAGCAATGCACGAAAAATTTTATTGATAATCGCGGTATGCATTAAATCCTCGCATATAATTGTCGGGCACAGCTCATCTATGATTATTTTTCGGGGATAGAGTCATGGAAATTTTATTTATGACCGCTGGCTGTTTCACGGGCTTTATCCCGCGGAACAGCCAGGGGATTTTACTTGAATTCGTTATAGAATACGTTCAGGATCAGTTCTATCTCCTGCTCGGTTACCTCTACCTTCTCTTTTTCAAGGATTATCATTATCTTCTCAATATCCAGCGTAGGATCCGAGGTCTTGAGTTCTATAACCCGCTTGATAACAGACAGTTTGATCTGGTTGTTTCCAAA
>CAYTSF010000065.1:9736-17985 GCA_964440335.1 uncultured Leptospirales bacterium | reverse complement strand
CGGCGATGTGCCCGCGACGTTGAATCCCCTGCCGTCATCGCCGATCCTTACGAGCAGGTGAGGCGGGTGGTATTCAATGGAGACGCTGATTTTCTTAGCCCTGGCGTGTTTGACAGCGTTATGCACCGCCTCTTTTATCATGAAGAAGAT
Source organism: uncultured Leptospirales bacterium (assembly GCA_964440335.1). GTDB lineage: Bacteria > Spirochaetota > UBA4802 > UBA4802 > UBA5550 > JAAYBQ01. Next base: position 17,835 of record CAYTSF010000065.1, on the reverse strand, counting down.
GTGCTTGGCAAGTTCGCTGTTACCCTCGGGGCTCTCGCCCTCCAGGGAGAAGCTGCACTTGATGCCGTATACCGATTCGGTGTTGCGGGCCAGGTCCAGTATGGCTGATTCAAGCCCGTAGTCGGCAAGGTGTACGGGGCAGAGCACCTTGGCAAAGCCGCGGGTTTTCTGCACTGCCTCAACGAGAAGTTCCCTGGTCTTCTCCACGTCTGCTGCTGCCGCGGATTTCTCCTTCACCAGCTTCTTTTTGATGACGTTGAGCAGCGCCTCGATGCCCAGGAGGTGCGGTGCGAGGTCATCGTGAAGGTGGAATCCTATGCGGCGCTGCTCCTCCTCGGTGATCTGGATGATCTCCTTTTCGAGCTGCCTGCGCGCTGTTATGTCCATGAGCGACGCGATCCTCCACGTGGTGCCGGGGATCAGCCCTATGGTCATGTACATGAGGATGATCTCGTTGTTCTTGTTCCGCACCCTGAACTCGTAGTTCTTGGGGGCACTCTGCGGCGACCTGGTGCGTATATCGTGGTACTTGAGCAGCATGTCGATGTCCTCTTTTACAACGAAGTCCATCCATGTCATCTTCCCTTCGACATCCTCCCTGGGGTAGCCTATGAACTCGGCGAAGCGCGTGTTTACTTTCTGGATGACCTTGTTCTCGTCAAAGATCAGCGTCAGGTTTTCTGTTGTTTCAAAAAGCGCGCGGTAGAGCGGGTCAGATGGGATGCTGTTTACCGGGAACTGCCCGGCTGGATTTATAATTTTCTTTTTCATAGCTTAAAATTTATATCAGACTTGTTTCCTTTCTGATCTTTTTTACCGGGTGCAGGGGCGAAGCCCTGCTGAAATGCCCACTTCAGGCTTCATGAAGGCTTCAAACGCCAGTTTGGAAACAAGTCTATTATATCCATTCATAATAAAAAAATTTGTCAAGCACGTATCATGGCGATGTCACGGATAATGCTATTCCACGCAGGCTTTTGCATGCCTTGAAGTCCGGTGAACCGGAATATTTGTTGCACCCTGAAGCATGAAAACACTTGACTCATGACTCATCTTTGCGTCATAAATTTGGTGTGGTACCTGAAAAAATTCGCGGTAACACTCATCGCAGGGACTTTTTATATAAGGAAACTTTTTGGCCATGACATTAACTGAACGCATAAAAAAATTTTTCGGCATAAGCCGGACTGAACCCGCAGCGCCGGAGCCCCACGATGTACTGATTTCAATCATGGCCGATTCGCTGGCCATGAACCTGAAGCGTATGACAGGCAGCGCCATGGAAGCCGTTGTATTGCAGGTGAAGCCGGAACAGTTTGAAAGGTTCATTGAACCGGTGCGTTCAGGTTACATATCGTCAACATTCTGCGGCAGCGACTCCTTCTCTTCAATGCTTATTATACCTGCCGATGACGCTGCGGCACTGGCAGGCTTGATGAAGATCGCTGCCGGAAAAGCTGAAGATAGCGCCGTCACTGGCACCATGCTCGATGCGCTTGAAGGAAACCTGTTCCACCTTTTTTTACCGCAGTGTGACCCCATGCCCGATTTCATCAGGCTCAAAAGAAAGTTCGGCGCATCTGAACATGAGAGCATCACATGGATGGTGGCGGACTCTCTCCTTTTCAGCCTGAAGCTGGGCGAGGCATCCGCCGGTCTAATGGTTCCCCGCGAGTTATGGGATGGACTGCGCGTGGCTGCGTCTGACAAAGATTATGCCTGGAGGCTCCGGAGCATTGCCGTCAACGAGTACATTCCCGGAAACGTCCCGGATGATGAAACCGCTTCATTGCCGATGGATATAGCAAAGCCCGCTGAATTCATGCTGGGGAGGTTTTTCCTCCCATTTCGTATGAGGCTTGATGGCCTGCGGATAAGTTCATCGTTCAACAGGGTCCTCTCCGGGGCAACGTGGCCAGCTGCGGATACCATGTGCGTCAGCCTGGAGCTGAAGGTACACGATGAGATTTTCAGGCTGTGGTACGGCTTTGAAGGCTATACAGCGGCAAAGTTCAGCGAGGCTGCCGGTCCCTTTGATGAAATGTTCAGGGGGATGCTCAGGGACACCCTGGCGAGCATGAAGTCCTTCTGCCCGGAGATGAAGATAAGCGGAGTCCGCTACAACTCTTCATGCACGGCTCCTGCCGATCTTTCATGCTGCGTAATGTTATGCGCTTTGCTGAAGATTAACGGCGCTGCAGCCGGTACGCGCATCGCCGTCCCGGTTGAGTTCATGAACCTCATCGCGCGGAACATCCTTCCTGCATGGGAGATAAAACAGTTGAAAGAGAATATGCGCAGCAGGATGCTTTGCATACTTTCAGTCAACAGCGCACTCTTCGCCAGGGGGATATCCACATTCATCAACTCCTGCAGGGGTGGTGACGACCGCATGCCGGTTGATACGTCTTGTCTGCCTTTCTACGAGTTTGCCGGGCTGATTCCAGACAGCGACCTGCGCATTGTGGCGCAGAATTTTATACTGCCGAGATTTTCAGCCGATTACATGAAGCTCTTTGCAGTTGGTGTTGCAGAGGAGTCGCCTGCCGGGCAGAAGATGAGAAGGATATACAGGGTTGAATCAGGCATTGAAAGGATTGAAGCGTTTCTGCCGCAGTCAGTAAAGGATAAACCGGGCGATGACATGAACTGGACCGAAGCGGAACTTTTTGATGATATTAACCGCGAGACCATGCGCGCCCTCTACGGCTCTGTTGCAGGGGACAGGCTGCTGCTTTCAGGGCGCGCCAGGTTCATTCTGAAGAACCAGTTCTTTGACGCCGTACAGGGGGAGTACAGGAAACAGCTTGATGCCCTGCTCGCTTCCGGCGAACCCTTCGCATCGCTCGAGGGCGTGCCGTATAACGCGCGGCAGCTTGCGGTTTCCCGCGTCAGCGACCGCGACCTTGCCCTGGCCCTCATGGACTCCGGCGACAGGATGCTCGGTGTCACGCCGCTCATGAGCCGCGCCAGGAAGGAGAAAGTGCTCGACGAGGTTGACCTGGCCAGGAAACGCAGCAGGGAGGGGGCTGTTGCCCCGGAGGATATAGTCAGGGCAATCATGGCCATAAAGGAATCCATTGAAAGGGAGAAGGGGAGGCTCGCTGAATGATGATGAAACAAAGGCCCGCATTCATGAGATTCCTGCCGGTTTTACTCTGTGCTGCCATGGCACTGGCGGCATGTTCAGGCGAGGCAGGAGAACCCTGCGGTAAAGAGAACACTGCGAAGAAGAAGGAGCAGTCCTGCGGCAGAAAGAAGTTTGATCCTGCCATACTCAGGGAGGGTGATATAATATTTCACAGATCAGAGAGCGACCAGTCAGAGGCCATAAGGATTGCCACAAACTCTGAGTTTAACCACATGGCAGTAATTTTTAAATATAAAGGTGAGTTCGTCGTGCTCGAAGCTGTGCAGCCCGTAAAGGTTACGCCGCTCGATAAGTTCATAAAGCGGGGCAGGAACAATTTCGTCATTAAGAGGCTGAAGAATTGCGACAGTCTCCTCACGCCTGATGTCGTGGAGAAGATGAAAGAGTACGGAAAATCCCTCATCGGCAGAAACTATGACATATACTTCAGGTGGGACGATGCAAGGATATACTGTTCTGAACTTGTATGGAAGATATATAAATACGGCGCTAACATTGAAGTGGGCCGCCTTCAGAGGGCATCAGAGATGAACCTTGAAAGTCCTGTCGTACGGGAACTCATTGAGAAGCGTTACGGAAAAAAATCCACCATCCCCGGAGACGAGATTGTAATATCGCCGCAATCGATTTATGACAGTGAAAAACTGGTAACAGTTTTTAGACAGTGGTGAAGCCGGTATAATTACCCCGCCTTTTTTCATGTTGAAATAAATTGTGAAATCCTCCATGGTTTTTATTATAATTAAGGAAACCATTTGAGAGGTGAATGCCATGAACGCAAGCGATGACCTTAAACATGAACACGACATTATCCTCTTTGCAATGGACGTGATTGACGAGTTCAGCCGCCTTTTAAACGCTAACGTCGAAGTCCCACGCGAGGATATTTCCGCAATACTCGGCTTCCTTAAAATTTTTGTAGAGAAGTGCCATCACGGCAAGGAGGAGGGGATACTTTTTCCTGTGCTTGAAGAGGAGGGTGTGCCTGCCCATTCAGGGCCGATCAGCATTATGCTCGCTGAACACCAGGAGGGCCGGGGTTACGTGAGGATAATGGAGGACTCGCTTGAGCATGAGCCATTCCACAGGGACAAGTTCCTCAAGGCCGCAGCGGACTACACGGCCCTTGTGCGCAGCCATATTGAAAAGGAGAACAGCGTATTCTTCCCGTTGGGTGACGAGAAACTCCCTGAGGCCAGGCAGGAATGGCTTCTCTCGGAATTTGAACTTTTCGAAGAGAAGGCGATAGGCAAGGGCATGCATGAGGAGCTTTACGGCAACCTTGATTATTTCAGGCGCAAGTACATGCAGGCTTGAGGTGGTTTGAGGTGAGCGCTAAACCAGTATTCAGGAAGAGATACTTTGTCTATGTCATTGCGGTGTCATTGATTGCCGTGCAGATGGTACTGGCTGTCGGCCTGGTACACAGGCAGAAGTACGACGGCATACGGATCAACCTGTCGGGCAGGCAGAGGATGCTTTCGCAGAAGCTGTCAAAGGAGATCATCCTCTATTCCGGCGGGCTCGTGCAGGCAGCAGACGTGCTGAAGACCATGCGTGTTTTCGATATTACACTTAAGGGACTCGTTTACGGCGGGGACGTGCCGGTTGATATGGGGATGAAAAGTTTCAGGTACATTCCGCCGGTCAGTGACGTCATTGAGATGGAGAAGCTGAGGGGCGTCCTGGAAAGGTGGGAACAGTTCAGCCTGAATATCAGCAGATACATTGAAAAGAAAGATACCAGGGCTTTCATGTATATAATAGATGAGAATGTAAGGCTGCTGGCAGAGATGGATGAAGCGGTAATGCTCATGGAGGAGAGTTACGGTGACAGGACACTCCTTTTGCTGGTAGTGGTACTCGGTGCGGTACTGGTTATAATCGGGCTGCTTGCATTTATGCTGTATTCCAGGGTAGGCGAATTGCGCCGGGCCAGGGAGGATATCCGGAAACTGGAAAGAATACTCCCCATATGTGCAAACTGCAAGCGTATCCGCGGTGATAATCTGGACCCGTACAGGATGGATTCGTGGATGAACCTTGAGGAATTCCTGAAAAAGGAGAACGACATAAATTTTTCTCACGGCCTCTGTCCTGACTGTGCTGAAAAGCTCTATCCGGGGCTGCTTGATAAAAAGTAAAATACTGCTGCTGAAAGTGGCTTTTCCGCAGATTATTACTATATTGAATATGATGTTCTACCGGAAGCCATATGGACCTGGACACAAAAAAAATACTCCTCGTAGAGGACGAGGCAATAATAGCCCTGCTCGAAACCAGGCAGCTGGGTAACGAGGGGTATGATGTTACTCATGCTGTATCCGGCGAAAAAGCCGTAGAGCTGATAAATTCAGGCCGGGCCTTTGACCTTGTACTCATGGATATAGACCTGGGCAGCGGTATGGACGGGACCGAAGCCGCGAGCCTGATACTGCAGGCAAATGAAATCCCCATACTTTTTCTTTCCTCGCATACTGAAAAAGATGTTGTGAGCAAAACTGAAAGTATTTCTTCGTACGGTTATGTGGTGAAAAATTCCGGTATCAGGGTTCTCGATGCATCCATCAAGATGGCTTTTAAACTCTTTGATGCCCACCGTATCCTCAGGTCAAGAAAGCAGAAATTACTGGATGTCAACAGCGAACTTCAGAGGACAATTGAGGAGCTCCAGTCAACCAACGAAGAGCTGGAAGCAGCGAACGAACAGCTTCTTGAATCAGAAAGAATCATCATGGAGAGGGACTACCTGCTGAACATGACCGGCAGCATCGCGCGTGTCGGCGGATGGGAATACAATATCAGCAGCAGGGCCCTGGCCTGGACGGATGAGGTCGCAAGGATACACGAGTTTACCCCCGGCATGGAGGCCGATGTGTTCCGCATATACGGGCTCTATACCCCTGAATCGCAGCAACAGATAAACGAAGCGCTGAGGAATGCCATTAAACATATGACCCCCTTTGATCTTGAACTTCAGCTGGTTACACTATCCGGAGTGAGGAAGCACCTCAGGACCAGCGGCAGGGTCAACGCCGAAAACGGGCGTTCTGCCAAAATCCAGGGCGTTCTGCAGGATATATCTGACCGCAAGGCCGTTGAGTCAGAGGTAAACAGGATTAATCGCATCTATTCTGTTATAAGCCGGGTGAACCAGCTCATAGTCAGCACCAGGGACCTGGAAAGGATATTCAGCGAGTCATGCCGCATCGCGGTTGAATGTGGAAGGTTCAGGATGGCATGGATAGGTCTTATCGATGAAGAGGAACAGGCGGTCATACCTCGTACATGGCATGGCCATGAGGAGGGCTACCTCTCTATGATAAAAAAAATTTCGGTTAAGGATGTTCCCGAGGGGCGGGGGCCTACAGGCACTGCGATACGTGAAGGGAGGTTCTTCTACTGTAACGATATAAGCAATGATCCCATAATGGCTCCCTGGCGCGACGAAGCGCTGAAACGCGGCTACAGGTCATCAATCGCTCTGCCTGTGATGATCGGCAGCAGACCGGCAGGGGCCTTTTCGATTTATTCTTCTGAAGCGAATTATTTCAATGATACAGAGATTAGTCTCCTCCTTGAAATGACGGGAGACATAGCCTATGCCATGGAGAATATTAACCTGTCGCACAAGGGCAGATAAATTTTAACGTTACTACAGCCTGCGCTTCGTGGATTCCGCCTGCCACGGCATGCCGGTTCTCCGGCGTATGCCTTAAACATTTTTCCACCTGTATGTTTTCCATCTTGAATGGAAGTACTCTTCGACATGCTTCTCTTTGTACGGCCTTCCCATGAATGTGTTTTTGCAACCCATGTATGCTCCGCATTCAAAGGGCTTGGCGTCATGGACAGTACACATGCCGTCCCCGTCAAGGAATACGCATGTGCCGCGTTCCGAGGTGTAGTAGTCCGGTATAACTGTGCCGGGCTTTGCAAGGAAACGCTTCCCCTTTAGTTTTGCAGGGGCAAGGGCGAAGCTGTTGTCTTTTTTTGACAGAGGTATTTTTACAAGGTATGCCACGATGAGTTCATCAACCGACAGTCCAAGAATGCCTGCAAGCAGCGGGAGGTCTGCCGGTACAAGTCTGCCGGGGTCATTCCTGCACGCGCTCACGCACTGGGGGCAGCTGCATCCGGTCATATAACACACACCTTTGTCCGGGATTTCATGGCTGGAGCGCCTTCTTTAAAAAATACACGATCTCCTTCCTTATCCTGGCGTCGTTCTCGAGCACATCGTCGCTGACAAAGATCTTCATCCTCTCGGCGTAGTAGTCCGAGGAGTATGAAAACTGCAGCAGCAGCAGTATGTTGTCGAGGCAGAAAGCGGCAGTCGAGGGGCTGATCTTTTTATCGATGATACCTTCTTTTATCGCGGCGGATATTATTTTCCTGTAATAGGTCGATGAAACAGACTCCATCTTCAGGGACAGCTTGCGTGACATGTTGGCCAGTCCCTGGGTCGTTGCCTCAAGGTATATGCGGTTCAGCAGTTTGTATTCGCGGGAGTATTTCTGTATGTAGCCGACTATCGTGTCGAGCTTTGAGTATATGTCACCCTCGATCCTGTCTATTGTTTCAAGGGATTTTTCGATTATGCCGTATGCAATGTCCATGACCGCGAGAAAGAGGTTCTCCTTGGACTCGAAGTACTGGTACATGGAGCCGATACTTATGCCCGCATTTTTTGCGATCACGTTTATGTTTGCCGCGTTGAATCCCTTTGATGAGAATTCAACCAGGGATGCCTCGATGATGCGCGAACGTTTTTCGTCAGCTATCTTCTCGAATAGTTCATTGTGGTATTTCTGTTGTCCTGCTGTTTCTGTCTTTGATGCTTTTTTTCCCATAACTGTTTAATTCCATAAATTTCAGTTCCCTGCCACTCATGAGACAGGGAATTACATCAACTAACACATATAGAACATCTGTCAATACAAAACCT
>CAYTSF010000065.1:6919-9636 GCA_964440335.1 uncultured Leptospirales bacterium | reverse complement strand
CCATCCTGCATAAACAGCTTTGCCCCCTTCGGGGCAAAGTGCGTACAATAATTATTGTGAATAAGTTTCTGCATGCAGGAGGAGGGCATGACTTCAGGTGAGCATGGCCTGAATGCGCTGCATGAAATCGTTGAGCTGCGCGGCATACTCGGGCGCTCCCTCAATTGAAACATATCCCTTTGCCACACCCTCTACAAATTCGGCATCCTTCAGCAGTACCGCCAGCGCGCCGTCAATACCGCTGAACCTCATGTGAATAAATGGCCTCTTTCTCATGTATACACCCCGCCCGGCCTTGCTTTTACCAGCCTTTACCCGCAGGTACGCCGCAATATCCTCGCCGTCAACGGTAATCTGATAGATACGATCAGGCTGCTTCGTGGTCCACTTCACCATGCCGGCGTCTCCGCCCTTGTTGTACTGGCTCAGGGCAGTAGTTATCATGTAGAAGGCAAGCTTCACCTTGAGCCTCTTCCTGTCAATATCTTTGGGACGTGCATTGGGCATCATGATTTTCAGTGCCAGGAGAAGCGACATGACCTTCATGAGCAGCCCGAACTTTGTGATTCCCTTTATCGACGGAAGCACCGGTTTACCTGCAAGCATGTCATTCATCTTCTTCACTGAACTGAAACTGAAGGTAATATCAGGCGCCGGGCAGATACCCTGTTCCACCCTGAACTCACCTTTGTTAAACACCAGCCATGCGCCCGCATCGCCTGCCGCGTCGCGTGCTACAAACTGTATATTAGCAGTCACATCGCTGAACTTTTTTTTCATCTTAGGGTCATCGTTGAGTATGACCTTTATTACAGGGAACACGGCATGCGTGAAGAGACGCGCCGCGAGCAGCTCTCTTTCTGTTGCCATAGGCTATACCTCGTCCTCCCAGCTTTCGTCCTCTTCGAAGTCGCGTCCCATGACCTGGCGCACCTTCGCCGCTATGCTGTCGCAGTCCATTCCGTAGTGACAGTAGAGGTCTTCGGGATATCCCACAACGCAATAGCAGTCCGGTATGCCGATCTTTTCAAAGGCGCAGCCCTTTCCGCTGGATGCTATGACGTCGGCGACAGCACTCCCCAGTCCGCCGTAGACGTTGTGGTCTTCGATGGTGATGATACGCCGTGTTTCAAGAACGGCCTTCATGACCGCTTCGGTGTCAATGGGCTTGATCGTGTGCATGTTCAGAACCCGCACCGAGAGCCCGTCCTGCTCCTTCAGCATCTTCGCCGCCTCCGATGCCTGGAGCACGGTGATGCCGCAGCAGATGAGCGTGATGTCTGTACCTTCTGATACGGTCACTGCCTTCCCTATTTTGTAATCGTAGTTTTCATCCTTGTAAAACGTAGGTTCAAATCCCCGGCCTATGCGTATGTATACAGGCCCCGGCCAGTCAACGGCGGCACGCACGGCGCAGGCTGTTTCGATCCCGTCCGCCGGGACTATTACGGTCATGTTCGCCAGCGCGCGCATTATCGAAAGGTCTTCAGTGCAGTGGTGTGTTGTTCCTGCCGCGCCGAAGGATACCCCTCCGTGCGTTGCGATTATCTTCACGTCAAGGTTCTGGTAGCAAATATCGGTGCGTACCTGTTCAAGGGAGCGCATAGAGGTGAAGGCTGCCATTGTTGAAACGAAAGGAAGCAGGCCGGACTTTGCCATACCGGCCGCGATGCCGAACATGTTCTGCTCCGCGATTCCCACGTTAAAAAACCTGTTCGGAAATTTGTCACCGAAAAGCCCTATCTTTGTCGATTTGGCCAGGTCGGCCGACAGCCCCACTATCTTCTCATGCTTATCACCAAGCTCGCAGAGCACCTTGCCGTAGATCTCGGCCTGCGTCATGGTATTCGCGTCATATACCGTCCATGTTGTTCCTGTAACTTCTTTAGCCATTGGCAACCTCCTTAATCCCTGTCCACTGATGCATGAGCCTTAAGCGCAAGCTCGGAATCTATACTACCGTAATGCCACTTAACGTCGTCCTCCATGTAATCCACTCCCCGGCCCTTCTTCGTGTTGCACATAATCAGCACGGGCGCCGCCTTCTCGGTGTGGGCATAATCAATGGCCTCCGAAAGCGCCCTGAAGTCGTGTCCGTCGATCTCCTTTACAATAAAACCGAAGGCCCTCCACTTGTCGGCAAAGGGCTCAAGTGCCATGACTACCTCGGTGCGGCCATCGATCATGAGCCTGTTACGGTCAACGAAAGTAACCAGGTTGGTAACCTTAAAGTGGGAGGCGGACATTGCGGCCTCCCACACCGATCCCTCGTTGCACTCTCCGTCGCCCAGTATGCAGTATGTCATCCAGGACTTGTTCTGAAGCCTGGCCCCCAGTGCCAGCCCCACGGCCATTGACAGTCCGTGTCCCAGGGAACCGGTCGATACATCGACACCCCTGACCTTGAGGCTGTCCAGGTGCATGCCGAAGTTGGACATGAAATGGTTAAAGTCCTTCAGCTCCTCCCTGTCGAAGTAGCCTCGCGCCGCAAGTACCGGCGCGTAACCCACGCCGCCGTGGCCCTTTGACAGCACCATCCTGTCGCGTTCCTCCCAGTGCGGCTCGCCTGGGCGTATATTCATATACTTGAAATATAGGATGGTCATAATCTCCACCATGCTCAGGGCGCCGCCAATATGCGCGCCGCCTGACCAGACAGTAGTATCGATAATATCGTGCCTGATCTTCCGTGCCTGTTCTTTCAGGCTTGCAATTTC
>CAYTSF010000065.1:3033-6819 GCA_964440335.1 uncultured Leptospirales bacterium | reverse complement strand
ATGTCCCATGTGCGTTTAATGTCTTTATCAGTATGGGCCGTGGATATAAACCAGTTGTGGTGCGACGTGAAGTATGCCCCGCGCTTTGTGCATTCAGCGCACCAGTCCTGGTGCAGCATCATGCTCGGGTCATTTGTTATGCGAAGGTAGGGCATGGAGGGTGCGCCCGATACCTTGAGGTCATAACCATAGCCGGATGCTATCTTCACCATGCCATCAAGAAGTTTCCTGCCGGTTTCAAGCATAATTTTCGGCGCGTTGATCCTCTTCATCTCCCTGAGGTTTGCCAGTGCCGCTGCCATGGGCTCTGCCGAAAACCAGTAACTCCCCGTAAAGAATACCTTGGACGCCGCGCTCTTCATGGCCTCTGTCCCAACGAGGGCGGAAATGGGGTAGCCGTTTGCGATGGCCTTGCAGAAGCATGTAAGGTCGCTCTTGTACCCGAAGTACTCTGCGGACCCACCCATGTCGAGCCTGAACCCTGCCCGTATATCGTCTGTTATGATTACAATACCCTCTTTGCGGCAGATGGACTCGATCCCTCCCCAGTAACCACCTTCAGGGTACTCGTTGTCGCAGAATGTGGGGTGGTGGTAAGGGGACGATATGAAACAGGCTATCTCACCCCGGTTCTCCTCAACGGTTTTGCGGAAGCCTTCAAGGTCGTTCCACTTCACGGTAAGTACATATTTTTTATCGTCATCGGTAACGCCGTGGTGCCCCTCTCCCTGCATCCAGGCAGACACACCGTGGTATCCGCCACCGACCATCAGTATTTTTTTGCGCCCGGTTTCAGCCCTGGCAATCATCACTGCGTAGTTGGTCACGTCGCCGCCGTTCTTTGCAAAGAATGCCCAGTCTGCCGAGGGGATGAGCTCAGTCATGTACTCTGCAAGCTCAACCATTACAGGTGGTACACCTGTCATGCAGTTCCCCAGCTTCGCCTGCTTCTGAGCTGCCGCATCGACTTTAGGGTTGCCGTAACCTGTAACCATGGGCCCGTATGCGCACATGTAATCTATGAACTCGTTGCCGTCAACGTCCCATATGCGGCTCCCCTTTGCCCTTGCTGTAAAGAAGGGGTAGTCCGTGGCGGGTACAAGCGGTGCCGGGCTGTAGTGGCCGTATATGCCGCAGGGGATTACCTTCGCCGCTTTTTTGAAAAGTTTCTGTGTTGCATTATAGCTGTATGTCTTCATCAGGTTTCTCCTCACGAAAGATAGTGCTGCACGCGGTCAAGGAGCAGGCTCATTGCGTCGAGCATGGGGATTATCCCCCTGATTGAAACATCACCCGACGCGATCGCAGTAAAGGCATCGGTTTTACCGTTCAGGAACGCGTTGGCCAGGACCACGTTTTTCATGGACATCATGGCCATGGGAGCTGCCGCATCCCCCTTGTTTGCAACTCCCTTTGTCCCGGAGAAGGTAATGTTGACGTTATGGAAGCCGGGCAGAATTTTCATGACAATGGTGCCGTCCGGTATCTTCTTTGCTATCTTCTGTCCATCGCTGTCAAAGGCCGCGATTTCGGGCACCGCATAGGCCGCTGTATTGAGCGTCATGCGTGTGTTGAGCTCAAGGTATTTCCTGTCCTTCATGAGCTCGTCCGTGGGCTTCAGGTACCATTCAAGGCGGCCTGTAAGTTTAGGGAACTCCTTTGCAAGGAAGCCGAGCCTGGTAAAGCCCTTCAGGGGGATGGGGTTGGACTTCCCGTCGAACATTCTGTTCAGGTGCGCCGGAGATGTGAACCATAGTTTGATGGACGGACGCCTGGTTTTACCCCGGCCCACTTCGCAGCTGCCATCTTTGAACGAAACGTATGCGGCCGGTCCCCTCCTTACCAGAAACTGAATTGAAACGTTCCAGTCAGCTATAAGTGTCCTCATATCGCTGTCGAACTCTGTAAGGTCCTCCAGGTTTTTAAGTACAGCGTAGAGGTTAAGGTTTGCCTTTACAAGATCGGGATTCATTTTACCTCCGGTAAATATTAATACAGCCATCCGCATGATCGAATGCTGATTCGTGAGTGAGTGCTAACTCATTGTCTTGCGGGAGCTTTTGTTTGTCAAGGCTGATTTGTCCTGCAGCTGAATCCACCGGGCGAATTTTTTTGGTTGATTTGTTTTTAAAACGCTATTCTGGTGGTTTAATTATACAGCCCGTGCTTTTGCGGGATTAAGGGGGGATTTATGAAATACCCGCTGCGGTTCAGGATACTTGCAGTGTTCACCATTCTCATTTCCGGGCTCATGCTCGTAATTGCGCTACATGAAATATTCAATTATAATGCATTTCATTCAAGTATTAAACACCTCGAGGTATGGCAGGTAACCCTCGATCTTCTTTTCTTAACAGTCGGGGCCTGGACTGTTTTATCTTCAGTATTCTGGTTTGCCGGTTCAAGGTTTTCATACGTTTTTCTTTACACTTCGGGCATTGCGCTACTGCTCATCCCGATGTCATGTCTCTATTTTTTTCTTACTACTGGTCTTCGTGTCTACGGGATTGGTATTGTCGTCCTTGCAGTTTTTACTGTTTATGCCATCATACCTTTTATCATGGCAATTCTCCCATCAACCCGTGCATGGGCCATGGAGAAGGGGGCCGGGTTATGGTACAGGTACAATCCTGCAATTCTCGCCATATTCGCCCTGTTGGTTTTTTCAGGGCCCCTGTTTATTTTTGCCCTTGATAAATCGGGCAGGGATGAACCATGCCATGTCCTGCGTGTGCAGCCGAAAGAGGACAACAGCCGCAACCCTGCATGGTATACTACCGACCTGAACATGGAAACAGCATGGAGCCCCAGGTCAAATCCCGCGGGTATAAACGAATGGCTCGACATAACCCTTGGCGGCGAATACGAAATCTCGCGCATGGAGATATATCCCGGCGCATACAACCCGGCTGACAATTCCGAGTTCATAAAATACAGCAGGGTAAAGGCCGGTTACATCCTCCTCCCCGATAACACAAAAATTGAATTCAGGCTTGAGGATGCCAACCGGACGCAGCAGGTTAAGTTCGGGCCGCGCAAAACCTCCTCTTTAAGAGTTGTCGTGAACGATGTTTACAGGGGGGCAGCCTTTGACAGGCTTTTTATATCAGAGATCAGGTTCTTCAGAAGGGCCAGGTATTTCGGTACAGACCCGCTTATACAATAAATTCATTTAACGGCAGGGTTGTGTATGGAGATCAGGAAAATTGAAAGCGAACATATCGGGTCAGTGCTGAAGCTCATTGAGGATTACAGGGCGGAACATAAAATTTCACTGACCCCCCATGCCAGGGAGATGGTAGCGGCACAGTTGGGAGCGATCGCGTCAAATAAGGAATCGCTTCTCTTTGTCGCGCTGTCAGAGGGCAGACCGGCCGGATACATCAACGCGCACCTCTGCAACTTTCCACTCGTCGCGGGGATTGAATGCTACATCAGCGACCTGCTCGTTGCAGACGAATTCCGGGGCAGGTCTGTGGGCAGGAGGCTCATTGCGGTTGTCGAAGGTGAGGCCATCAAGCATGGCGCAGTACGGCTCATGCTCAACAACGGCACAGATACTGATTCATACAGGCGTTCGTTTTATGCGAAGAACGGCTTCACTGAAAGGACGGGTTACGCCAATTTCGTGAAGCTGCTGCGTTAAGTTCAGTCAAGGCATGCGACGCGGTTCTTGCCCCCCTCCTTCGCGCTGTAGAGCGAGGCGTCGGCCTTTTCCTTGAAGGCTGCCAGTTCTGTGACGGTTTCCGGAAAGGAGCTTATGCCGATACTTGTGGTGACTTTTAT
>CAYTSF010000065.1:0-2933 GCA_964440335.1 uncultured Leptospirales bacterium | reverse complement strand
TCGTCCGTAATTACGCGGCGGCTCGCGTTCTCCCCCCACTGCACAACCTGCGCCAGGAACCCGCTGGATTTCCTGAACTGCTTTATTGTCCTGCCCAGGAGCGCCGAGATTAACTTTGTTGCCGCGACCGGGCTGGACTCTATGAGGCTGCTGAATGCCTTTGAATTAAGCACAAGAACCCTGCTCGCGTCAGCTGCCGTATAGGTGTTGAAAACAGGCAGGTTGCCGAAGGCCTGGCCCTCGCCGAAAAAATCACCTGCATGCAGCTCGCTGTGCCTGCGTTCAAGTGCTCCCGGAAGCCTGAGCGTGGCAGTGACCCTCCCTTCAAGCACGATGAACAGCTCGCGGTCAGTGCTGCCGCTCTTCACTATAACCTCGCCCGCTGCACAGGACCGCACTGATGCATGATCCGCAAGAAGCCCCAGGTCACCCTCTGCAAGGCCGCCGAAAATTTCTGTCTGCCTGAAGTATTCTATCATGAACTCACCGTGTCACGAAACCGTAATGCCGCCGCCGCTCTCCCTGGCGGCATACATTTTTTTATTCGCCGAAGCAACCAGCGCATTGCTGTTGTCAGCATCTTCAGGGTAGACAGATATGCCCATGCTTACCCTGATGTTGACCCTGTGTTCACCTGTTATTGCGGAGAGGTCCATGCCCGCAAAGGTTTTTCGTATCTCTTCGGCCCTGGCCACTGCCTCATCCCGTCCCGAGTCGATAAATATGGCGGCGTATTCATCGCCCCTGTACCTTACGCCGATGTCGTTCTCGCCCAGCTCTGACTGCAGGAATATGGCCATGAGGTTGAGCACCTGGTCGCCTGCCACGTGCCCGCAGAGGTCATTCACCTCTTTGAAGTTGTCGGGCTTGATCATGAGGAGCGACACGCTCCTGCCTGTTTCGGGCAGAAGGTTCACGAAGTCCTCCCTGAGGAAGGTCTGGTTGTACAGCCCGGTCATTTTGTCGCACAACAGTTGCTTGTGAAGGTCCAGGAGCCAGCCGGTTTTGTCATAGAGAAGACTGTTCACGTTCCATATACGGCGCGAAACTGTTGCCAGCAGCTTGAAGAGCATGCGCGCGAATATGACCGAGTGTTTCGCGAATATGGCCTCTGCCCTGTAGCCCCGGCCGGGGAACATGAGGAGCATGGAGTCCTCCTCGGCAAAGGCCCCTGCGTTGCGCGGGGCTCCTTCAAGAAAGTCAAGCTCGCCGAAAGATTCTCCGGCAACTATCTGCGCTATGACCGCGTTCTCTTCGTTCTCTATGCTGATGATCCCGATGCGACCGCGCTCAACAACATATAGTTCATCCGAGGCCGAACCGTTGCTGAAGAGGGCTTCGCCCTTCTTCAGCGGCATGTACCCGCTGTATTCCGCGATTATATCCAGCTCGTACTCAGCAAGCTGCGAAAAGAGGTCAACCCTGCGAAGCAGTTCAATTTTGTCAGTAAGGGGCTGCATGTTATCAATATATGGCTTTGTTGGAATTTTTTACAACTCTTTTTATAACAGGAATTTATCCCCCTCTGTCACGCCCCTCTGTCACGCCCCTCTGTCACTACGTGACATCTCCCCCATGGTGAGATGGGGGAGAACAGCAGCAGGGTGAGGCGGATGGGACGTTATGTATTTAATACTTGAAAAAACTCTCATTCTGTAGTATCATGTAATTCTACACTCTTGAAAAACGGAAGATACAATGTTTGAAAACCTGGGCATACTCAACTGGATTTTTCTGATTTGCGGCCTCCTTGGAGGGGCGCTTTTTATAGCAAGGCTGCTGCTTATGATTATTGGAATGGGTGATGGCGATGCGCCGGACGCGGGGCATGATTTCCATATTGATGTACATGCCGATACACACATCGACGCAGGGCAGGGTGATGCTGTGCATGGTGCAGATGATCATGGCGATAATTCCGATTCGTCGTTCAGGATGATATCGCTGCAGGGGATCATGGGATTCTTTCTCATGTTCGGCGCCCTGGGATTTGTCTCGCATAGAATAGCAGGTTCAGGCGCCTTTGTGTCGGTAGCACTTGCCGTGGCCGCGGGTTTTGTCACCATGTGGCTCACCGCGAAGCTGCTCTCTCTCCTGCTGAAGCTGCAGTCTGACGGCACCGTGGACATCCGCAACGCCATAGGGAAGGAGGGGACCGTTTACCAGCGCATACTTCCAGGGGGTACAGGCAAGGTGCAGGTTGTTGTGCAGAACAGGCTTCTGGAATACGAGGCCATGGGCCGGAAGAACGAGGAGCTGCCTACCGGTACGGCTGTCATGGTGATTTATTACAAGGGAAACACGCTCATAGTAGAGAAGATATAAAGGAGGTCACCAATGGTTGGTGCGAGCATTGCTTTATTAGTAATAATTTTTGTTGCGATATTTTTATTCCTCATACTCTTCTGGGCTTCACGCTACAAGCGCTGCCCCTCTGACAAGATACTGGTAATATACGGACGCGTGGGCAAGGGGCAGTCTGCGCGGTGCATTCATGGAGGCGGCGCATTCATCTGGCCGCTCATACAGGGATTCTCCTACATGTCGCTAACGCCTGTAACTATCAGCATCCCGCTGCAGAACGCACTGTCGCTCCAGAACATCCGCATCAACGTGCCGAGCACATTCACTGTGGGCATAAGCACTGACCCGGCGATCATGAACAACGCGGCCGTGAGGCTCCTGGGGCTCCCCATTGAACGCATAGAGGAGATGTCCCGCGAGATAATCTTCGGGCAGCTGAGGCTCACG
Source organism: uncultured Leptospirales bacterium (assembly GCA_964440335.1). Taxonomy (GTDB): domain Bacteria; phylum Spirochaetota; class UBA4802; order UBA4802; family UBA5550; genus JAAYBQ01. Next base: position 182 of record CAYTSF010000065.1, on the reverse strand, counting down.
GTCGCGTCCCTTACAATTGAACAGATAAACCAGGACAGGGAGAGTTTCCTTGAGTCTATCCGCAAGAACGTCGAGCCTGAACTGAACAAGATCGGGCTTTACCTGATCAACGTAAACATAACCGACATCACGGACGAATCTACATACATCGAGAGCATAGGTAAAAAGTCCGCGTCAGAAGC
>CAYTSF010000064.1:0-18344 GCA_964440335.1 uncultured Leptospirales bacterium | reverse complement strand
CGTCCCCTCCGTCATCAACGAGGAGATCGGGGCCTTTACCGTCGGGCCATGTGAGCGCCATCTCTGTGCACCACCAGTACTCCTCCAGGGACTCACCCTTCCATGCATAGACCTGGCACTTCCCCGCCTTTGCGATCGCTGCCGCAGCATGGTCCTGTGTCGAAAAGATGTTGCATGATGCCCAGCGCACATCCGCTCCCAGTTCAACCAGGGTCTCGATGAGTACCGCTGTCTGGATGGTCATGTGGAGACTCCCTGAAACACGGAGTCCCTTGAGGGGTTTTGTCTTGCCATACTTTTCCCTCACAGACATGAGGCCCGGCATCTCTGCCTCCGCGAGTATAATCTCCTTCCTGCCCCAGTCCGCAAGGCTCATATCTGCCACTTTGCTCGGCATCTTTGGATCAAGTTCCATGATGCCATCTTTCATTTTTATATTCATACGCTTCTCCTGTATATTGTTTACTTTTTATTTGCCACGTATATTACGGCAGTCATACCTTCCCCTGCCCTGAACTTTTTGTGCTTTTTAAATTCAAATCCTGCCCTGCCAAGCCAGCCGGTAACAGTTTCCTTCGAGAAGCCCAGGCTCCTGTGGCCATAGACGCTTCTCATCTTCTCGTTCTTATGTACGTCAAGCTCTGCAATAACCAGTAAGCCGCCGGAACCGAGCACCCTTGACGCCTCGTCGATGGCCATCTGCTGATCATCAAGATAGTGAAGCACCATGCTGATTGCAACAACATGGGCCTCCCTGTCGAGGAGCGGCAGGTGTGAAAGTTCACCAAGCCTCAGATCGATCCTGCCGTTGCTGCCTGCAAGCAGCCGCCTTGCCTCTTCGAGCATTGCGGGCGACCGGTCAACCCCTATGACCCTGCCGGCAATTGTAAGGAGCCTGGCAGCAAGTTCACCGCTGCCGCAGCCCAGGTCGGCGATGACGCTTTCCGGGCCGCCGGTGGTGCTGTCAGCAATAATCCTCATGATCTGGCTGTTCAGGTCAAGGTCGCCAAGCATGAGGTTCCTGATTCTGTTCCATTCAGGCGCCACGCTGTTGAAATACTCACGGCCCCGCTCCGTTCGATCAGCAAGATACTTTTTCAGGTTTGCTGCATCCTCACGGATAACCGCCTCAACACCCAGGCAGTCATATACATGGCCGCTGATTTCCCGCCAGAGCCCCTGGTGCACCGGGCTGTAAAATACCCACAGCCCGTCCTTCCGGAATGACAGCAACCCGGCGTCAGTAAGAATTTTCAGGTGCCTTGAAATGCGCGACTGCCCCATGCCGAGGAGCAGCACGACCTCGTTCACGCTCAGCTCATTTTGCCTGAGCAGCGCAAGTATCCTCAGGCGCGTTTCATCGGACAGGGACTTGAAGATGTTAACAGCTTCCATAACTATATCAATATATCCTGATATAGTTATATAAATAAATGACGCATTAAGAGTCAAGTTTTTTACGGCAAAAATTTCCGGATTTATTTCAGAGACAAAAAACCCGGCACTCAATGCCGGGTTTTCAGCTTTCACTCCTGGTTTAAGTTTTGTGCTTCTCCAGGGGATGTTTTTGCAGCGGGTTTTTTTCTACGCCTCTTGCGTGTTTTTTTTGCAGCAGGCTTTTCCTCTTTCTCTGTTACAGGTTCAGAAGACTCTCCCTGAACAGCGGGTTTTGCAGGTTTTTTACGCCCGGGCCTTCTGCGGCCCTGACTATTCCTTTCACCTGATTGCCCGGGTAAATTCTTTCCGGATTCAGCATTAACCGGTTCCGCCGCAAGCTGTTTCCAGTACTGGATATCTTCAAGGTGCCCGCCCGATGACTCGGAGAGTATCTCAAAGAAAAGCAGCGCATCGCCGAAATGTTCATTGCGGACAAAACGTTTTTCAAACCTGGGGTTCCTTTTGTGTTCATCGCTCTGCACAAAGGATTTCTGGCGCGTAACAATGTTGAGCACGCGGTCAGTCTCCTTACGGGGAAGGCGGAGCCTCATGGCTACCGGGTGAAACAGGCTGCGTGCTGCCACAAAGGATTCATGCGTTCCGCGCGCATTATCGGGCTTTGCGTTTAAAGAACTGAACATATCATAAAACAGCAGTGTAATGAGCACGCTTGCAGGTATATCCTCTCCGGCAAGCCTGCGCCTGTCAAGGGCCTCAAGGCGCGCGATGAGCTTCTGGTTATGCCTTGCATGGTCTACCTCTGGAATCCAGTGTGGCAGTACACCGAACCTGTCAAGGTACTTGAACGATGCTGCGGATGCTCCGCAGCGCATGATCTTGTAGAGTTCCTCGAGCAGCCGGTTGGCATTGGCCTCGCTCACGCTCGCGACGTTCGCTTTTGCATCAACATAATCCCTCTTTGAGAGCCTGAACCCGAACCTGGCGCAGAACCTTGCCGCACGGATGATCCTCACAGGGTCCTCCCTGAACCTCACAGCCGGGTCACCGATTGAACGGAGTATCCTTTTTTTAATATCCGCAAGCCCGCCCGTATAATCCATAATAGTCGAGTCAGCATAATTGTAGTACAGCGAATTAATTGTAAAGTCCCTCCTGAAGGCATCCTCCTCTATCGTGCCGAAGGTATTGTAATCCTTCTTATCCTTATCAACAGCCTCCGATGGATCAACAGCGGCCCTGAATGTGGCGACCTCGATAAACCTGTCAGCAGCGATATAGACATGCGCCAGGCGGAACCTGCTGCCGATAAGAAAGCACCTGGCGAAGAGGCGTTTAATCTGACGGGGATGCGCATCGGTAACTATGTCAAAATCTTTTGGCGGCATACCAAGGAGGATATCCCGCACGCAGCCGCCGACCAGGTATGCCTGGTAGCCGTTCTTTTTAAGGCGATACATGATGTCTATTACACCGCGTTCTATCTGTTTATTATCAACAGGGTGCTCCCTCTGAGGCACTACTACGGGAAATTTCTTTTTTCTTCTAATTAATGATTGCAGCCGTTTCATTTATACCATCTGAAAATTTTTTTTATACAATTCATAAAGTGGATATACGCATAATTATATGATCTCTCCCGCCGCATGCAGGTGGGAATCAGTTGCAACTGTGGAATACCAGTTTCTGACAGGTGTACATATAACAGAATTATACTTTTTTGTCAAGGGGGAGTCTAAAAAATCAAGCGTACAAAGCATGCGGCCCATTCCCTTCACTATTTCACACCCGCCGCGAAATCCGCCAGGGGCTGGAGCCCCTGAAGTTCACCTGAGTGGGAAAATACAATGAACTTCACATCAAACTTACCCTGTACAAGCCTGCCGGCAAGGGCCTTTAGCGACCTGTTCCCCTCATCAACATCCGTGCTGAAGACCCATACGGGATGCTTTATCCTCCCGTCAGATGTTGACAGGCATGTATCCCCCATGAAAAGCACGCCTGAAATAAGGAACACCGCGCTCCCCTGTGTATGCCCCTGCACCTGGAACACATCAATTTTAAACGGGCCGAATGATAGTGACTCGCCATCCTTCAGCATGTTTGTGACCTTCAGTCCCGTTGTCTCCGCACCGAATATTTTACTTGCGGGGGAATTGTTTGTTCCCCTCCCTTCAGCCACAGGCACCTCATTCTCAAGGCAGTAGATTTTTGCGCCGGTAAAAATCTTTGCCGCAGCAATGTGGTCAGGATGCCCGTGAGTTAAGAAAATTGCCGTAACATCATCCGGCCTGTATCCCCTTGCGGCCAGCGCGTCGATGATCGCCTTTCCATCCGGGGAATTCCCCGCGTCAATAAGCCCCACCGAACCCTTCCCGCCATCAAGGATAAAGACCTGACTCATGCCGTCGATGACACTTATTATTTTTCCATTGTCAAACTGTACGCCGGGCAGAACCTTCTTTGTTCCAAGAAACGGAAATATCACCAGGAAAAAAAACGAAAGTAATATTACAAGTATTGCAGAGCCGACGCCGATCAATATTTTTTTCATGACGCACCTCGCTTTAAAATATATGATTAACGATAACTCTAATGAAACACATGGAGGATTAAATCAATAACAATAATCAGACCTGTTGTAAAACCGGTGTCTTAATCCTTCATAAAGCCGGAATGGTAATTTTTTTTACACGAGCTTCATCACTGCATCCTGAAAACAGCGGAAGGCCGGTTCATACCCTGAAGAATTCCAGGCAGTAATCAGCAATGATGCCGGGCTGTTCCATGGGCACAAGGTGGCCCGCTCCATGAACCTCTGTATATTTTGCATCCTGAAACATTGATGCAGCTTTTTTTAAATCTATGTACGCCCTGTTTTCACTCATCCCCCCCTCAACAACAAGTACCGGGCATTTTATGCCCGAAAGCAGGGGCCAGGGGTCCTGGGCGTTTCCCCCCATAAAAAGTGACGCCTCCTTTTCAGGAGAACATGCAAGGGTAAGTCCGCCGGACTGCGCCGGTATCATGCCGTAGAGTATGTAGAGGTCCATCATCCCGCTGTCCCACTTTGCAAAAAGCTTCCTGCTTTTAAGGTAGTCCCTTGCCTGGGCGGAGGATTCCCAGTGATTGCGCCTTTTGATTGATTTTGATGCAAGTGGATGCTGGCTTACGGTTATCTTCCGGCCATAAAATGGCGGTGGCAGATAAATGGGTTCTATGAGAATCATGGCACTTGTATCAACCGGATGGATCGCGGTGCAGAGAGTAGCAACCGTTGCCCCCATTGAATGCCCAAGCATAAAGGGGGAGCTGACCCCGAGTGTCCCAAGCATATCTGAAAGATCATCCGCCAGCAGTCTCCAGCTGAGCCCCTCCTCCGGGGAGGCAGACCTGTGGTCACAGTAATAGGGTACGATGATATTAAACTTTCCCTCGAGCCTTGCCGCGACAGGATGCCACATCCACGGAAGAAAACCTGTGGCATGGAGCATCACAAGGTCAGGCTTCCCGGCAGGGTAATGGAGGTATTGAATCACACTTCTGCCTGTATCGCATTTTTTCAGTATGGGGACTGTTTTATCCATGGGGTAATCACATGATAATAAATGTATGGAAGTATTATGTTTCGTCAAGGATAATCAAAATAAAAAAGACGGGATATTCCACCCGTCGGGAAAGCGCCAGTTTTTGTTTAAATCTTTATTGAATATGCTTCCTCCACATCATTGCCGTCTCTGGGGGGTGGTGACTTCAATGATGCAAACGCCGGTGGGCTTTTCCTTGAAAATCTCCTTAAAAGGTTTCATCGCATGTTGCAATTTATCCCTCTTAAAAAGTCTGACAGTAAATTATGCCCTTAAATAAACCGGCACTCTCCCTCGGGATGGTGCTGCAATAACTGCTCATCGGTTCCGGTTTACGGGAAACCGATTCTTTGTAAGAACTTGAAAGCTAAAAACTTATGAATAATCATAATTTTTTATGAACGATATTATTATATTGGATCATCGTTCCGATGTCAATGACTATTTTGTATTTTTTTACTCCTTTTTTAAATTTTTTATTATGTCGCCTGTTATGCTGTATAAATTGCAAATTACCGTAACCATCCGGTTCTCTATTTCATCCTCTTCATATTTTAACAATTACGTAACAATAATGTACTTTTTTTATTTGAACCGGCTGATGATAATTTTACTTTAACATCAAGGTGACCGGATTGGTTGAATCCGGCAATAGATTTTCACTGGAGCGCAACATGAACTACACCAGACCGGAAAAATCCGGCATGTATGACCCTTCTTTTGAACATGATTCATGCGGGATTGGTTTTGTCGCGAACATAAAAGGGAAAAAATCCCACAGCATAATAAAACGCGGACTCGAGGTCCTCGAGCGTATGACCCACAGGGGCGCAGAGGGGGCAGACAACAGGACCGGTGACGGTGCCGGAATAATGATCCAGGTGCCCCATTCGTTCTACTCGGAGATCGTAAAGGGGCTCCCGGCAGAGGGTGAGTACGGCACCGGACTGGTTTTTTTCCCGCGGGAAGAGACAGGCCGCAATTCATGCAGGGAAAAATTCGAAGGCGTACTTGCGTCTGAGGGCCTGCGGGTCATTGCATGGAGAGAGGTCCCGGTTGACAACAGCGGTATAGGCGAGATCGCAAAGGGCGCCGAGCCCTGCATAATGCAGGTTTTTGTCTGCAAAGAGAGGGAATACCACCTTTCACTTGAGCTGCGGCTCTTTGTGGCCCGCAAACTTGCCGAGAGAACGGTCAGGGAATCATCAATTGCAGGCAGGGAGGGTTTTTACATTGTTTCATTATCGACAAGGACGATTGTTTACAAGGGGATGCTGATGCCGGGACAGCTAAGGCACTTCTACCCCGACCTGCGGGACGAAGGGATTGAAAGCGCCATGTCGCTTGTCCATTCCAGGTTCAGCACCAACACCTTCCCCTCATGGGACCTTGCGCAGCCCTTCAGGATGATAGCGCATAACGGCGAGATCAACACCATAAAAGGCAACAGGTTCTGGATGGAGGCAAGGGAGTGCGACTTCAGGTCACACATTCTGGGCAGCGACCTGGAAAAAATCCTCCCGGTCATTGAACCGGGCAAAAGCGATTCGGCATCATTTGACAATACCCTGGAGCTGCTTGTGGCCGCCGGAAGGTCGCTCCCCCATTCGCTCATGATGATGATACCCGAATCATGGAACGACAAGAATCCTATCCCCGATTACCTTAAATATTTTTATGAATACCACTCGACAATGATGGAGCCATGGGACGGGCCCGCCTCCATAGTATTCTGCGACGGCAGGTTTATCGGCGGCACCCTGGACAGGAACGGCCTGCGGCCTTCACGTTACGTCGTCACAAAAGACGACCTCATAGTAATGGCCTCGGAGGTCGGGGTGCAGAACTTCATGCCCGATGAGGTGACATACAAAGGGAGGCTCATGCCGGGAAAACTTCTGCTGGTTGATACGCATGAGGGACGAATAATTCCTGACCGTGAAGTCAAGGAGCGCATAGCCCACCAGAGCCCGTACAAGAGGTGGGTCGAGGAGAACAGGATCGTGCTGGACGATCTTCACAGCGGCGGCCCGGCTGCCCCTGGAACTGAAGGCCCGGAACTGAACAGGCTGCTCCCGGCACACGGCTACAACCGCGAGGACATTTACGAAATCATACAGCACATGGCAGAGACAGGCCAGGAACCGGTTGGTTCAATGGGGACCGACACCCCCCTGGCCGTATTTTCGGACAAGCCGCAGCCGCTCTACAACTATTTCAAGCAGGTATTTGCACAGGTCACAAATCCACCCATAGACCCCATCAGGGAGGAGCTTGTCATGAGCGGCACCAGCTACATGGGGCAGAGGCGCAACATACTTGAGGAGACACCGGAGCACTGCAGGCTGATAAAATTCATGCGGCCGGTATTCAACGGCAGGGAACTTCAGAAGGTGAAAAACACCGGAAATTCCGGGATTAAATCGATAACCATAAACTGCACGTTTCCGCTGTCAGGTGATCCCGGAGAGTCACTGGAGAGAATTTGCCGAGAGTCCGGGGAGGCCGTTGATTCAGGTTACCAGGTGATAATCCTTTCTGACAGGGACACATCTTCATCCGACGTACCCGTACCATCCCTTCTCTCATGTTCAGCGGTCCACCATCACCTGATCCGTACAGGGAAGCGCACAAAAGCCGGCCTCGTCATAGAGTCGGGCGACGCGCGCGAGGTGATGCACTTTGCACTTCTCATAGGCTACGGGGCGGACGCAGTGAATCCCTACGTCGCTCTTGGTATCATTGCTGAACTCGAGAAAAATGGTAAGCTGATATCCGAAGGTGGCCTTAAAGAGCTTGAGAAGAATTATATAAAGGCAATAGACAAGGGGCTGCTTAAAGTTTTCTCGAAGATGGGCACCTCCACCATACGGAGTTACCGCGGGTGCCAGGCATTTGAGTGCGTGGGACTCTCGCGCGAACTTATTGACAGATACTTTACAGGCACCTCATCGCGTATATGTGGCGCGGGACTCGATGTCATTGCCGAAGAAGCGCGCATTAAGCACAGCCGCGGGTTCGCGGCAAATCCTTCACCGGTTGAGTCAGAGGGAGTTTACAGCTACAGGAAAAATGGCGAGAAACATTCATGGGACCCGGAGTCCATTTACATGCTGCAATGGGCAACCAGTACTGGCGACTACAAAAAATACAGGGACTTCACGTCACTTGTTGATTCAAGAAACATGAAGCCACACTTCATAAGGGGGCTGTTTGATTTTGTTCCGGGCATACCGGTAAGTATTGATGAGGTTGAACCAGTTTCTGAAATAATGAAAAGGCTCACTACCGGCGCAATGTCATTCGGATCGATCAGCAAGGAGGCGCACGAGGCAATAGCCATTGCCATGAACTCAATCCACGGCCGCAGCAATTCGGGTGAAGGGGGAGAGGACCCTGCGCGCTTCATGCCCCTGCCCGACGGTTCATCTGCGCGCAGCGCAATAAAACAGGTTGCGTCAGGGCGTTTCGGCGTTACGAGCAACTACCTTGCCAACGCAGACGAACTGCAGATAAAACTTGCGCAGGGCGCAAAACCGGGTGAAGGCGGTCAGCTGCCGGGGCACAAGGTCGATTCAATGATCGCACAGACGCGGCACTCAACCCCCGGCGTGACCCTGATCTCTCCGCCGCCGCACCACGACATATACTCGATCGAGGACCTGGCACAGCTGATCTACGACCTGAAGAACGCCAACCCTGCCGCCCGCATAAGCGTAAAACTCGTATCCGAATCGGGCGTGGGCACAATCGCCGCCGGCGTCGCCAAGGCACATGCAGACAACATACTCATAAGCGGCTACGACGGAGGTACGGGCGCCAGCCCCATAAGCTCGATTAAGCATGCGGGGCTCCCCTGGGAGATTGGCCTGTCGGAGACACACCAGACACTGGTGAGGAACAACCTGCGCGGCAGGGTGAGGCTCCAGACTGACGGCCAGCTTAAAACAGGCCGCGACATAGTAATTGCGGGGATACTGGGAGCAGAGGACTTCGGGTTCGGCACAGGGGTACTAATAGTGCTGGGGTGCGTCATGATGCGCAAGTGCCACATGAACACATGCCCCGTGGGGGTCGCGACCCAGGACCCGGAGCTGCGTAAAAAGTTCCGCGGCAAGTCGCAGTACATCATAAACTACTTTAAATTCATGGCGCAGGAGATCCGCGAGATCATGGCCTCGCTCGGCGTGCGCAGGTTCGATGACCTCATAGGAAACACATCGCTCCTCAAGGTGCGGAGTGTAGACCACTGGAAGGCCAGGTACGTTGATCCCCGTGACCTGCTGTTCAGGCCTGCGGAGTCCGCAACCAACGATACGCGCTCCATGAAACATCAGGTACATAAACCCGATGCTGTCCCCGACCGCAGGCTCATTGAACGCATAAAGCCGGCGCTTGACCGGGGCGGCGAAATAAACGCTTACATCGAGATGCCCATAAGCAACACCGACCGGTCCGTTGGAACCATGCTCTCCTATGAAATATCAAAACGTTTCGGCGAGAATGGCCTGCCGGAGGATTCCATCCAGTGCACATTCAACGGCAGCGCAGGGCAGAGCTTCGGCGCGTTCCTTGCCAGGGGTATCACGTTCAGACTGGCTGGCGACGCCAACGATTACTTCGGCAAGGGACTTTCGGGCGGGCGCCTCATACTCGAGCCGCCTCATGGCTCGCAGTTCAGGGCTGAGGATAATATCATCGCGGGAAACACGGTGCTTTACGGCGCCACATCAGGCGAGGCGTACATCCGCGGTGCTGCGGGCGAAAGGTTCTGCGTTCGCAACAGCGGCGTGTATGCGGTTGTTGAAGGTACGGGCGACCACTGCGCGGAGTACATGACCGGAGGAAGGATTGTGGTGCTGGGACGGGTCGGCAGGAACTTTGCCGCGGGGATGAGCGGCGGCATAGCCTATGTGCTCGACATTGACGGCAACTTCGACTACTTCTGCAACAAGGGTATGGTTGAAATTTCGCAGGTAAGGGACTACGACGACCAGGACTTCATAATTGAGATGCTGAAAAAACATATCCATTACACGGAGAGCGCCTTCGCAAGGGATATCATACTCAGGTGGTATGAGTACCTTCCTAAATTTGTCCGCGTTCTGCCTCTGGAATACAAACGCGCGCTTAACGAGATGAAAAACGCCCTTATAGATGAAAAACTCAGGGCTATACGTAAAGAAGAGATGCTGCAGGAGACATTCTGATGGGTGACCCGAAAGGATTTATAAAAGTAAAAAGAAGGGAATCAGGCTACAGGCCTGTCGAAGAGAGAGTTAATGACTACAAGGAGGTCGAGGCGGTACTCCCTGAAACAGAGAGGCAGGCACAGGCATCGAGGTGCATGGACTGCGGTGTTCCATTCTGCCACTGGGGGTGCCCGGTATGCAACATCATGCCTGAATGGCAGGATATGATTTACCGTGGAGACTGGAAGTCCGCATACGCCATACTGAGCAGCACAAACAACTTCCCCGAATTCACCGGTCGAGTCTGCCCGGCACCGTGCGAGGCATCATGCGTACTTGCGCTGACAGATGAGGCAGTAACCATCCGCCAGAACGAACTGGCAGTGATAGAAAAGGCATTCGAACTCGGCTATGTCACCCCGAGGCCACCCGCAGAAAGGACAACGAAGAAGGTGGCGGTGATCGGCAGCGGCCCGGCAGGCCTGGCGTGTGCGGACATGCTCAACAGGCAGGGGCACAGTGTTACAGTGTTTGAGTCCGCTGACCGTATCGGCGGATATCTGCGTTACGGGATCCCGGACTTCAAACTCGACAAGCGTATTATTGACAGGCGCGTTGCCATCCTTGAAGCTGAGGGCATCGTGTTCCGCACAAACACGATGGCAGGGAGGGACATCACAGTGGAGGACCTTCGCAGGCACTTTGATGCCATCATGGTTTCCACAGGAGCACGGGAACCACGCGATATCAGCATCAACGGGCGCGATCTTGGCGGAATCCATTTTGCCATGGATTACCTGGAGCAGCAGAACCGGCGCGTTGCAGGTGAAGTGATTCCTGATGATATGCTGATTAAAACCCTGGGGAAAAGGGTTGTTGTCATAGGGGGCGGCGATACGGGCTCGGACTGTGTAGGGACAGCCAACAGGCAGGGCGCGTCCCATATAACACAGGTTGAAATCCTTCCCGAACCCCCGGCGCACAGATCAGAAAACGAACCATGGCCACTCTGGCCGAAAGTCAGAAAAACCTCAAGCTCACATGAAGAGGGATGCGAAAGGCTATGGGGAGTCCGGATTACCGCTTTCCATGGCAGCAGCGCTGCGCAGGCCCGGGGCAAAGAGAACAACGTCTGCAGAATATCCGCACTGCGCGTTAAATGGGAGAAGAGCAGCGAAGGAATGAATGTGATGAGCGACATCCCGGGTTCGGAGTTTGAGCTCCAGGCAGACCTTGTATTCATCTCAGCCGGCTTCCTGCACGTAAGGCATGGAGGAATTGTCTCTGACCTTGGACTTCAACTGGACCATTCAGGAAACATTAAGGTCGATGAAAATTTCATGACTTCATCTGCCGGAGTGTTCTCTGCCGGAGATTCAGTACGCGGTGCTTCACTTGTGGTATGGGCAATACGCCAGGGCCGCGAGGCAGCAGAGGGGATCGGCAGGTACTTGTCAGCCGTATAAAACATGGCATGAGATCCGGAATATGATTTCTCACTTGACAATTCAGTATTATGTCTCATTATTTTCATCATGAATTGTATCGATAAATACCACTTACAGGTTCCGGGGCTATCATGAAAAAACTCTCCTGCACAATAATACTGGTTCTACTCGCGTCAACAGCGTTGTTCTCTGAAGAAAAACAGACCCGCCCGCCTCTTATTGAAGCAACAGAAAAGGGACTGACAGACGCCGTGAAGGCGCTTGTAAATAATGGCGCCTACGTCAATGCAAGGGACGAAAAGGAATATACCGCCCTCATGATAGCCGCCGATCGGGGTTACACCGACATCGTTAAATATCTCGTAACAAAAGAGGCATTTGTCAGCGCAAAGGGTGCAGACGGCAACAGCGCCCTTACCCTTGCAGCAGCAAGAGGCTATACTGATATTGTCAGGATATTGCTCAGCCATGGCGCCCACCCCGACACCAAGACCAATGACGGGAGCACACCGCTCATACTTGCAGCGCAGTATGGCCATGCCGATATTGTAAAACTCCTGCTGTCAAAAGGGGCCTATGTGAATGCAAAGCGCGATGATGACAAGACCGCACTTAACCTCGCGGCAGAGAGGGGATTCGAAGAGGTTATAAAAATTCTCGCAAAAGCCGGCGGACGCTGATCACCCTTATCTTTTCTTGTAACATGACTTTTCATTAAAGGGTATGACGAGAGAGGCATTTCTGCAGGAGTGAGCTTCGGAACAATCATCGGTCTCATGACGAACGGCCTGGGTACTTTTTCGCAGTACTGGATGTATCCGGTACCGCTTTCACTTGCCTTTAAGTACTTCTTTTGGGAATTGCTCAATTCATTATAGCGGGGATTGTTTTATCGCTTGTGTACATCAAAATGATGATCCTGATATTCAATGACCACAATAAAACATTTTTTCATAGACATGAAGCCCCAATGTTGAACATTAGTCCTGCGAGGTGACCGCGTGAGCAGAGAGGAATTCAAAGAGGCGCTTTTTGAAACTGTTGAGGAGATAATCCATTACCAGCTGAGCAGCAGCGGAAAAAAGCTTATACAGAATTACTTCAACGATGCAAAGGATGGAGCCGTACTGGACAGGGCTGTCTGGGCCATAAAAAAATATATCCAGGACGAACTACCCCCTCCGGAGCTTAGAGGAAAAAAACTGAAAGCGTGCCTCAACCGTCTTGCCTTTGAAGCGGACAGGTGGGACGCAGAGTAGCCTATCCCACCAGTCGCCTGAAGCTGTCAAACAAATAACGCGAGTCATGCGGACCTGGCGCGGATTCAGGATGGTACTGTACCGAGGACATGGGAAGCTTCCTGTGCCTGAGCCCCTCGACCGTGTTGTCGTTCAGGTTTATATGCGTAACCTCTATGTCGCTGTTATTCTTCAGCGAGTCCATGTCTGCGGCGAATCCATGGTTCTGTGAAGTTATCTCAACGCTGCCGGTCAGGATGTTCTTCACCGGCTGGTTGCCCCCCCTGTGGCCGAACTTCAGCTTGTATGTCCGGCCCCCCAGTCCCAGGGCCATTATCTGGTGCCCCAGGCATATGCCGAAGCAGGGGACCTTCTCTGCAGCGATATCGCGTACAAGCTGCTTCGCGTAATCAACCGCATCAGGGTCGCCGGGCCCGTTCGAGAGGAACACGCCCTCCACACCATCAGCCAGTACCGTTTGTAATGTTGTATTGCCCGGATATACTGTTACGTTGAATCCCGAAGCATAAAGAAGCCTCAGAATGTTCTTCTTTACACCAAAGTCAAAAACCGCTATGTGCGGGTTGCCCTGTTTCTTCTCGCCAAAACTGTATTTTACAGTACATGAAACTTTTGAAGCCAGATCAAGGCCGTTCATGTCAGGGTGGGCTTTAAGCTTTTCAACAGCTCCGTCCCTGTCAAGGAATATCCCCGCGCGCATTGCCCCTTTGTCGCGTATGTGCAGTGTCAGCCTGCGCGTGTCCACACCCTCTATGGCCGGAATTTTTCCCTCTGCCAGGTAATCCCCCAGTGACCCGGTGGCCCGGAAGTTCGAGTAGGTTTTACTGTACTCCTTCACCACAAACCCCGCCACCTGGATACGGTCTGATTCCACATCCTCACGGTTCACACCGTAATTCCCTATCATGGGGTATGTCATTGCTATTATCTGGCCGCAGTATGATGGATCGGTGAGTATCTCCTGGTACCCGCTCATGGACGTATTGAAAACAGCCTCGCCCATGGACTCGCCCTCATAGCCGAACATTCTGCCTTCAAACTCCGTCCCGTCTTCAAGTATGTAGTAAGCTTTTCTGCCCATTAAACTCTCCGCTATTTCTGCTTTTCAAACCTTACGTTAACCGAACCGCCGTGTTTGTCATCGAACCCTTCGCATTTCGACATTAACACAACCTGTTCCCTTGCACTCTGCAGGGACTTTTCATTTAACAGCTGATATGTTGTACGCCTCATAAATGTATCTACCGATGTACCTGAAGAAAACCTTGCCGCACCGCCCGTTGGCAGGATGTGGTTTGTTCCCGAAAAATAATCCCCCACCGCTACCGGCGCGAACCTGCCTAAAAAGAGTGAGCCCACGTTCCTTATTTTGTCCAGGTACTCCAGGGGATTTTCCACCATGAACTCCATGTGCTCAGGCCCGTACTTGTTGCTGAAGTCAATGGCCTCTTCTATGGAATCCACCAGTATTATGGCCGCGTTTTTAATTGAGGCCTTTTTAATCTCATGCCTTCCGCGTCCAGAGTCAAGGTCCTCTTTAATATGTTTATTGACCTCAGCGGCCAGTTTCTTCGACGTTGTAACAAGGACAGCGAGGGCCCTCTCCTCATGCTCAGCCTGTGAAAGGAAGTCCCATGCAACCCATTTCGGGTCTGACCTGTCATCAGAGATTATAAGCACCTCGCTTGGGCCGGCCATCGAATCTATCTGTATTATCCCCATGCTGAAGAGGTATGTCTTGGCCGCTGTGACAAAAATATTTCCGGGGCCTACAATTATTTCGCATTTATTTACGCCGGGCGACCCGTAAGCCGCAAGGGCAATGCCCTGTGCGCCGCCCGATTTAAGTATGCTCGTCACGCCAAGCTCTTTACAAATTGCAAGGATTACATCCGGCACCTTGCCCTCTTTGTTAGGTGGAGTAATCACCGTAATGTTCTTCGCGCCTGCGATCTGCGCGGGAATAACACCCATTAGAACAGATGAGGGGTACGAAGCCTTGCCGCCCGGAACGTATATACCCGCGCTCCCGATGGCCTGGTATGTTGTTCCAAGTATTGTGCCATCTGCCTTTGTATAAATTGTGTTCTCCCTTAGCTGTCTCCTGTGGAACTCCTCTATGTTTCGCCTGGCCTCCATGAATGCAGCCAGTACATCCTTAGCCGTATTTTTGTGTCCTGCGTTGATCTCTTTTTCTGTTGCAACCACCGACTGGAGTTTCACCCCGTCAAATTTATGCGTATATTTTTTTACGGCCTCCTCGCCGTGCTGTTTAACATCATTTACAATCGGGACAACAGTGTTTATCATTATTGAACTGAAATCCTCTCCGAACCTGTTGAAAAAGGCATCGAGCTCTGCTGCTGAAAGATCTTTGTATCGCTTTACCGGGACCATATGATCTCCTTTTAAAGTATTTTTTAACTTTCCACAATTATTAACAGGTTTAAAATTGTCAAGTTTTAGATATTTGCATCAGCTTAACGGGCTAAACAGATATATCCACGCAGATTATTCTCTTTTCATCCCCTGGCGTGCAGTATCTGCCTGATATGGTTATACACATGTTGCCCGATGCAGCCGAGATATAGGGCTCAGTGATAAAATACTCCCCTTCATCCTGAAGCTCATAATAATAATCCTTGTTGGACTGGTCGCTGTACATGCTGTCAGGATGGAATATCCTGCTTCTCCCTGAACGATAGAGTTTACTATTTATGATCGTATCGCTTACCTGGATACCTGCACCGTCAAGGATATAGACACATTCCACCCCCCTGTACTTTTCAACTGCCCTCTTAACTGCATCGTCCGGAAGGTACATCTCACTATCAAGTATATCCTTCACTATCCTGTTCATGATTGTCCTGTACTGCCTGACCTTTGACGCCTTTAACGAATGCTTCTTCCTTATCCCCTCATGAAACAACGAGGAGAGCCTGTCAATTTTCGCAGAGATGGCCGGTATGTCGACCTTGTCCAGTTCGCACGGATCTGAAAAATAGTACCCCTGAAGGATATCCACATTGAGCTCCATGAGTTTAAGCGCCCCCGGTTCGGTCTCAACACCTTCGGCGATTACCAGTGCACCGGTGTTATGCGCTATATTTACGAGCGTCCCGGCAACCTGCTGCCTGAAAAAACTGTTTTCTATGTTCCCTGTAATTGATTTGCCGACCTTGATTATATCGGGCTTCAGAAGCGCGATTCTTTCAATGTCCAGAAAACCTGTACTGAAGTCATCCACGGATATCATGAATCCAAGCTCCCTGTACTGGCTGACAAAATCCGTCAGTATCCCCGTATCCTCAAAGCCCGGGACAGAAACTTCAATAACTACACATGAAGGATCAATCCCGAACGATTCAACGGATCTGGAAAATTGTTTTGACCCGAATCCCCCCTTGACCGATGTGCCGTTAAACCTGACTGACATTATCATATCATGGCTTTCTTTAAAATACCCGGAAAAACCCTCCAGGCACTTCTTCCTGAAAAGGCGGTCAATCTGCAGAACAAGACCGTACTTCTCCGCAGACTCAATGAGTGTAACGGGTGAAATATGTTTTCCGGTTTCAGGATCCAATCCCCTGCTGAGGGCCTCGTAACCGCCGATCTGTTTTTTTCTTATAAAAACCAGCGGCTGGTATAATGCCAGGACACTTTCACTATTGATTATATCCTCGATTATATCATCTTCACTTTTTCCCATTATCCACTCATCAAGACTTTCTGTTTTTTTATACCTGTCAGAAAATGATTTCCCGCAGATGCAATTGTTCTCTGCCCGTTGTTGGCGAGCGGAGATCATACAACAGGATTATATCCATTTTATGAATGATATATCTATATTTACCATAATATCGAACCCCTGCTGTTTTCAAACTCCAAACAGAATAAACCCCTTGAAAAGCCGATAAATTTACAAATATTTAAAATATCAGCAAAACTGAAGGGACAAAACTCTTGACTTGGCCGGTTTGAAGGATGTGATAAACACCTGACAGAGCCTGAAACCGGGGGTAAAAATGAAAATAGCGCTCGCACAGATAAATACAGTAATCGCCGACATAGACGGAAACAGGGAAAAAATAATAAGCTACATTAACCTCGCGGCTGATGCCGGAGCTGACCTTGTTGTGTTCCCTGAACTCTGCACCATCGGTTACCCGCCCATGGATCTCCTTGAGAACCGCAAGCTCGTTGATGACAACTTAAAATCCCTTGAAGCAATAGCAGCGTCATGCGCATCTCCTGATATAACCGCCGTCATAGGGTATGTTGACTATGATGAAAAAAATCCGCCAATGCTCCGGAACTCCGCTGCGGTAATCGGCTCAGGCAGAATTTTGTTCAGGCAGAACAAGACGCTCCTGCCCGGCTACGACGTCTTTGACGAGTACCGCTATTTCTCACCCGCAGAAAGTTCATCCCTCTTTGAGATTAAAGGGACGCGGGCAGGTATCACCATATGCGAGGACATATGGGCCGCGTTCCGCGAGGACAACAGCCCGTTCATGGAAAGGAGGAGGTACCACAACGACCCGGTGCAGATGCTTGTAGATCAGGGTGCACAGCTCATCATCAACATTTCAGCATCGCCATATGTGAGAGGCAAACGCCAGGCCAGGATGGAGATGCTCTCATCCCTCGCCCGTGAAAACATGCTGCCGGTCATCTATGTCAACCAGGCCGGCGCCAATGACAGCCTGATCTTTGACGGCAACAGTATGTTTATAAACAGCAGCGGTGAAATCTGCGGTCACGCCGGCGGTTTCGGGGAAGACATGCTCATCGTTGATACAGAATCAGCATCGCGCTGCAGTGTTGAAATTGACGACATCGAGGACATTCGCAGTGCCCTGGTCATGGGAATCAGGGACTACATGGGCAAGTCGGGATTCAAAAAGGCCGTGCTGGGATTAAGCGGAGGGATCGATTCGGCACTGGTGGCAACACTTGCCTGCCAGGCTATGGGCGCTGAAAACGTCATGGGGATTACCATGCCCTCGGAGTACTCATCGAAGGGGAGTGTGGATGATTCGTACCAGCTGGCCCGCAACCTCGGCATGCGCATAGAGACCATTGCCATCAGGGGACTTTTCGACAGGTTCAGGGATGACCTCTCAGCAGTTTTCTCCGGCCTTGCAGAGGACGTGACCGAAGAGAACATACAGGCCCGCATCCGTGGAACGCTGCTCATGTCCGTGAGCAACAAGACGGGCGCACTTCTCCTTTCAACAGGCAACAAGTCCGAGTGCGCCACCGGGTACTGCACGTTATACGGTGACATGTGCGGCGGCCTCGCGGTAATTGCTGACCTGCCCAAGACCATGGTCTACGAACTCTCTGAACACCTAAACAACAAGGCGGGCAGCGACCTGATACCACGCGCCATCATAGAAAAGGCGCCGTCGGCCGAACTCCGCCCCGGCCAGAAAGACCAGGACTCACTGCCGCCAT
>CAYTSF010000063.1:0-18518 GCA_964440335.1 uncultured Leptospirales bacterium | reverse complement strand
CAGAAAGCTTATTCAGCAGCGCATCTTCGGGACGATGCATCGATCAGGATATTCATTGAGTTTGCCTTCAATATTTATCATTATATGGTATGGTCTCCCCGGCGCGCAAGCTCCGGAGCCAAAAATTAATTTGTTTCACTCTCCTGGTTCTGTTTTTTTTCTTTAACCGGTTTCCTGGTTAAAAATTTTTCAAAAGTCATCTCGTCGATAGTAAGGGAATTGCCCGGAATTGTTGCAAGTATAACCGTTGAATTTTTATCTGCGAGGTATTTATCTAAATATTCATCAGAGCTGAACTGTTTATCTACCAGTATGTTGATTGAAATACCGTTTATGTTTTTTTTAACAGAAACTGGTATCACATACTTTCCCTCTTTAACAAGGAGTTTGTCACTGATCATTACGTCCTGTACGAGGCCATGAGCTGCGCTGCGTGTTTCGTGCGGTTTTTTTTCATCGCCAATAATTATTGGAATACCCGTTGCATAGGCCTTTGTTAAAATTCTGTGATAATAAGGTACCTGTACAAGCGGGTGGTATTTTAGTTGTTCAATGACAGATGATTTGGCCTTTTTCTCGAATTTCATGAAAAGGGGGATGTATATTAGCAGAATAATGATAAGTATGGCAGGATAAACTACGGGCCTGATCCTTGAAATGTTCTCTTTGTTCAGTAGCCGGCATAAATAAAAAAGGCCATACATTACAGTAATAACTACGTATGGGACACCGACAGTGAGGTACCTGTACTGAAACGGTTGGGCCGGTATGATGGGGTTTATGCTCACAACGGCGAAGGTTGTGAAAAAGAAAAATGAAAATGAAAGGATGACGATGGATTTAACCTTGAGTTCTTTTACGCGCAGCAGTATGAATACTCCTGCGATGATGTGCAGGAAGAATGTCCACTTCCAGTACGCGGGCATGGTAGTGTATCGCCAGAAGAGGCCGTAAAAGGGTACCGGCCACATGCGGTTTTTTTCAAGGGCATTTGCAACGTGTGAACTTGCAACAATTCCCCAGCGTCCCAGGGGGTTCCCGGTGACAGTAACATAGATGATGTACTCTATAAGTACCAGGAGAGCGAAGGTGCATCCGAAAATAACAACCGGGCGCAGTTTTTTCCGGTTAAGCCATATGATTATAACAGCACCCGGCATGAAGAATACATTTGTATCTTTTGTAAGGTATGCGATAAAAAAAATTACAGAGCTGATGATAATGTTTTTTTCACCTATTGTGGAATCATCCAGGGATTTTATCAGAAAATATGATGCAATAATAACATAGACAAATGAGAAACCGTCAGCATGAACATTACACTGCATCCGGAGGAGCGGCGGAAATATTATTACAAAAATCGAAGCAACCAGAGACAGGAGTGGGCTTAAAAAAAGCCTGGCAGTTTTATAGACAAAAACATCTGCTATCAGCGAAAGAAGAAACGGGGCTATATAATAGACCAGTGGATGGGTGCCGAAAAACAGGGTGAAAAATGCAGGAGGGAGTATTACGCCCATGCGTACTGAATGGTGGCTGAGCGGATAGGGCAGGTCATTTACAAGGAACCTGATTATGCGCCAGTTCGTTGTGCTGTCACCGGAATATATCATCTGAAGAGTGAAAAGTTTATATATGACAGCAAAAACAATAAGTGATATGATAATGAAAAGTTCTGTTTTTTTATCGGTATTCCCGGAATCTGTTTTAATGTTCTGATCTGTCATGATTTCTGTCGTGCGGAAAAGGGATAAAAAGGAATCTATGATTTTCACAGTTTGCTCCTGGCGATGTTTTTTTTGCTGCTCGTATACGAGAATCTGATTAATAGAAAAAGCTGATACACAATGACTTCAGTGTAACCCTGATTCAGCAGTATGAATTGTTGCGGAAGCGGAGTGTCAAGTAATTATTGGCTGCCTTTACTTTCCGCGTCTCCGGCATGAACTTTTCTGCGGCTGAAGAACGAACGGTAGAATTTACATCCTGCAGCAATGACTGCTGCCGAGAAGAGCATGATGAGGTGTGAGCCGAAACCTGTTGTAACTGCCACATCCATTGGCATCCCCACAAGCATGAAACCGCCTGACCAGCCCGCCTCGAGTGTGCCGAAACTTCCGAAACTGTTGACTGGCAGCACATTGGTCAGTACTGCACCGGTAGCGCCGACCAGCGTCTGAAGATATGTTATGGAGGTAGTGAATGAATAGATATTTATGAAAAAGATGAAGTAGAGATTAAGCCAGATAACAAGGCTCGTAATTATAACCAGGATATAGTTTTTAAATGAACTGTAGCTGTTTATTTCGCTCACCATCACATCCAGGCTGGCAACGGTTTTGCTGATTATACGGTTATGCGATAATCCGGTTTTTGAGGTGACGAATTCAATAATCCTCCTGCAGAGCAGAATGAGTGAATTGAATTTGAAGGTCAGAACAAGGGAGATGCCCATTACAATGAAAGCTGAAAAGATCAGTACAGGCGAGGAGTTCATCCCCCTGTAGAGAAGGCCTGCGGTAATAAAAAGTGCGGCTACGATAAAAAGGTCAATTACCCTTGAAAGCACAAGGGAATGGGCACCCTTAAAGATTTTTATGCCGGCTATTTTTTTCAGGTAGTAGATATAAGTCAGTTCACCGGTCCTTGCCGGGAGTATGAGGTTGAAGAAGTTCTGATAGCTCACGATTACAAAGAGGTCTCGGGGTTTTATGGCTTCGCCGTGAAGCATGAGGTAGAAGCGTATTGCTTTCAGGATATTGGAGATGAGGTAGAGCACCGCAGAGAGCAGGACGTAAATCCAGTTGATGCTCCCCATCATGGCAAGGGCCATGGTCAGATTTGTGTTTTTCAGCAGCAGGAAGATCAACAGTAACGAGACTATGAGAAAGAAAAGGTTTCTGAAACTGAATATCCTCCTCCTTCTCTCAATTATAATGTCATCGGTCTCGATCTTTATCTCGTCTCCGGGCATTTATTTTTTCCCTTTTGTCGTGTTTCCTGAAAATTCGCTTTTTTTCATCCTGTACTTAATGTCTTCAAGGAGCCGTCTGTTCACAGAGATCAGGTCTGCAAGGAAGGCAACCAGTATTGTCTGGAAACCAATGCCCAGCAGGATGCTCGAGAGGATCAGGGACTGGATATGGCCGCCGCCATTGCCGGTGAAATAAAAGTAGAGGAACCTTGCGCCTACGAAAAATCCGGCTGTAAAAAGGAATACTCCCATTGACAGGAAAAATTTAAACGGCTCATAGATGATAAAAATCCTGAATATGGTTATGATGGATTTCTTCACGTAATCCGGGATGCTCTTTACAAGCCTTGAAGGCCTGAGATCTGCGTTAACCCTTATGGGTACTGAGCAGACAGCCATGTTCATGCGGCCGGCCTGTATAATTGTTTCAAGGGTATAGGTATAGCTGTTGAATACGTGGAGGTGCAGGGCCGCTTCACGCGAGATGGCCCTGAACCCGCTTGGCGCGTCGGGTATGTCGGTCATGCTGACCTTACGCACTACATAGCTGCCCAGCTTCTGAAGCATCTTCTTTATAATGGAAAAATGTTTAATGTCGGATATGGGCCTGGCGCCGATTACCATGTCCGCCCTGCCTTCAAGTATGGGCTCTATCAGTTTCGGTATGTCGTCTGCGTTATACTGGTTGTCTGCGTCTGTGTTAACGATGACGTCCGCTCCCAGTTTAAGACAGGCCTGGAGCCCGGCGGGGAAGACTTTTGACAGGCCCTGGTTGCTGGTAAAATTAACAACATGGTCAACGCCGAGTTTTTTTGCGACCTCTACGGTTTTATCAGATGAACCGTCATTTATGATGAGCCATTCAACAGTTTTGAATCCCCTGACCTTGCGCGGCAGATACTTCAGCGTAACCGGCAGGGATTCCTCTTCGTTATAGCAGGGTATCTGGATAATCAGTTTCATAAGATTCCTCGATCTGGGGATTGATTTAATTCAACCGTGTACTGGCTGCCCAGTTTAAAATAACAGCCAATCTTTTCTATAACAATTTATTTAAATTAAAAAATTGTAAACAGCGGGATAAGAGCTGCCACATGATTAGTAGACTTGTTGTGTTTCTCATTTCTTTAACTGGGACGGGGCAAAGCCCCGCAGGGGCTATCCTGTTAAACAGGGGGATATTTTTTATGCAAAGCCGCAATTATATCAATTGCAGCAGAAAGCTTTCGATCTCGCCATTGTCTCGGCATGCTGAAAGTTTGTGCAGCAGGGCGTCATCTGAAACAATATGTTTCATAATTTTTCCACGTTCAGGCGAGGCAATTCCTGAGAAGGTCTTATGAGTTTTTAAAAGTTCTTTTGCCGATTTGAGTTTCTCCAGCACCAGGTCAATATTTTCCGGTATATGTTTTTCCATTTCACGGCGAAGCCGGGCTGCCATTGCAGGTGAGGCTCCGCTTGTGGAAAGGGCAAAGAGCAGGTCCCCTTTTCGGAGAAATGAAGGGACATAGAAGGAGCAGTTCGGCGGATCATCAACTGCGTTTATGAGGATGTTCTTCGAGTCCGCCTCAACAAACACTTCATGGTTCACCTTTGCATCGTCTGTCGCGGAGAATACCATTGCCGCACCGTTAAGGTCACCATTCATGTATTTGCGCTGTACAAGTTCTATGGATTCCGCAAACTCTGCGGATGCATTTACTATCTCGTCATGGAATTCCGGTGATACAACTTTTACCTTCGCGCCTGACTCAAGGAGATCCATTACCTTGCGTGCTGCAACCTCGCCTCCGCCAATGACGACCGCGAGTCTGCCTTCAATATTCACCATTACGGGGTAGAGCTTCATCAGCGCGCAAGCTCCTCAGGTATGGGAAACTCCTCGCCGTTTCGTTTCAGGTATTCTTTCTTTTCAGTGTCGAGGCCGATCTCCTCATCGCTCAGGTAGCACTGCGGGTCCGGTGCCCAGGGGTCGCCGTAGGCGCGGAATCCGCGCACCCGCATTGATCCGGTACAGAGTTCCCTGTGCTGGCAGAGGCGGCAGCGGCCCTTAATATGCTCGGCCTTGTGTTTCAGGCCGTACATGAGTTCATCCGATTCATCCATCCATATGTCGCCGAAGCTGCGGTCACGCACGTTGCCGAAGGTGTAGTCCTGCCAGAACTGGTCCGGGTGTACGTTACCGTGAAAGTCAATGTCACCAATTCCCACGCCGCTTGAATTGGCTGCGCCGCCATTCCATTTGAGCAGCCTGTGCACTTCGTCTGCACCCTCATGGTTCATGGCCTTCATCTTAAGCCATGTGTAAACCCCGTCAACGTGGTTGTCTACAGTGAGGATGTTTATGTCCAGGTTGCGCCTGTTGTAGTCAAGAGTCCGTTCGAGAATAATGTCCATTGCATCGCGCGACTCGGAGTGCGAAAGGTCATCCTGGTACATGTTGCTGCCGCGGCCTGAATAGACAAGGTGGTAGAAACACGCGCGGTTGATCTTCTCCTTCTCGATAAAATCAAAGATGCCGTGAAGGTCTATGTAGTTTCTTCGCGTGAGAGTTAGCCTCAGGCCAACACGCTGGTTCACTGCCCTGCAGTTGTCGAAGCCGTTCATCGTACGGCCAAAGGCGCCCTGTACTCCGCGGAACTGGTCATTAACGTGTTCCAGGCCGTCAAGGCTTATGCCCACATAAACCACGCCAGAGTCCTTGATGCGCTGTGCTGCCGCATGGTCGATCAATGTACCGTTAGTTGAGATTACAGGGCGCACACCTTTTTTCGCGGCATATTCCAGCAGCGTGAAGAGGTCCTGGCGCACCAGCGGCTCACCACCTGAAAATAAAAGTGAAGGTATGCCGAAGTCAGCCAGGGAATCTATCAGGCTGAAGCCCTCTTCAGTCGTGAGCTCGCCGTTGTACTTTATGTTTTCCGAGTCAGTATAGCAGTGGACGCACCTCAGGTTGCACGTGCGCGTGGTGTTCCATACAACTATTGGCCTCCGCTCGCTGGCTGCCTTCTCGACCCTGTGTGGCGCGTTGCCGTGACAGTCCGGGCCTGACTGCTGGCCGTAGCGCAGGCCGTCACCTGTGGATGATGTGCCGCAGTATATTTTTCCTATATCAATCATAATTCAACCTTTTCCATTCTTTGAAAGTTTCCGAGAAATATGTTACCCGTTTTTTCTTGAACTCCTTAACCGATTCCAGGGACAGGTAGTCGCTGATACCGCTCCTCTGTGAAAGTTCTGCAAGCACTGCTGCAAGATCTTCATGTGACCGCGCGTGGACCATTGCAAATAGAGGGTGCTCCCACCTGCCGGGGTAAACCGTGCGAAAGTAAAGGTGGGAGACATTAATGCTCTGCCTGAACGGTTCTATGTTATACTCGCCGTCAGTCCGCCACGCAGTCATGGAATTTGCCGTATAGCCCGCGTTTCTGTGGCGAAGCACCGCAGCGTAGCGCCTGATAATTCCACGCTCCATGAATGCCTTAAAATATTCCAGCAGTTTATCTTCGGCCATCGCTGAGCCCGCACTTTTTATTATCTCTGCAAAGGGACGTTGTACTGCGGGCAGGTCTCTCTGAAGCAACCTGACTGCCTCGACCTCTCCGGCGGAGAGGGAGGCCATACCTTTGCTCTCACCGGGAATATAATCGCTGCTGTCATAGGATTCGGCGGGGCTGCCAGTCTCAAGGTAGACGCCGATTTTAAGCAGCCGCTCGTTGCGCATAACAAGATGATCATCAGCATGGCATTTGTTCGCGAGAATCTCAACTGTTTTTGCGAAATCCTCCGGTGTCTCCTCTGCAATGGTGAACCATATGTTGTAACTGTGGCTGCGCAGATAATTGTGGCTCACACCAGGATGGGAGTTGATTATCTCTGCTGCGTGTTCGATAAATTCAGGCCTTACCTGGAAAGCCACAAGGCTCATGGAATAACCAAGCACCTTGCCGTCAAAGATCCCGGAGATGTTCCGGATCACCTGTTTTTCGCGCAGCAGCTTTACTGTGTTGATGACTTCATCCTCTGTGAGTCCGCAGGTTTTTGCTGTTTCCGCGTATGGTTCCGGCGAGCAGGGGATGCCTTTCTGTACCTTTTGAAGTACAAGGTTTTCTGTGGCGGTGAAATCCATCATTCACTTTCCTCTAAAAGGTTCATAGAGGCAGTAGGGCTCCTCTTCAAGGTAATCGTTTTTCTCATAGAAAGCCCTGGCCCTGCATCCGCCGCATACAGCCTTGTATTCACAGATCCCGCACTTCCCCTTTAGCGTACCGAAGTTCCGCAGAGTGTTGAATACTTCGGAGTTTTCCCATATCTCCCTGAAGGTTGTGCGGGTCACGTTTCCGGCAGAGACAGGAAGGTAGCCGCATGGCTGTACCTCCCCCCTGTGTGAGATGAAGCACACGCCTGTACCCGCCAGGCAGCCCCGCGTCATTGCAGCCATTCCGTCTGTTTCAAAGGTCAGGGGACGTCCCTCCTCCTTTGCAAGCTGCCGGATTATCCTGTAGTAGTGAGGAGCACAGGTTGCCTTGAACTCTATGCCGGCCTCTTTAGATTTAAAGTAGAACCAGCGGAGTATCTCCTCGTAGCGGCGTGAATCTATCATCTCTGTTTCCGCGATCTCAATGCCGCAGCCAACGGGCACAAGCATGAAGGCGTGGAGGGCAGAAGCCTGCTCGCGTATTGCAAGTTCAAGTATTTTCTCGATTTCGTCTGCGTTGCGTTTGGTGATGGTTGTGTTGAACTGGAACTCCACCCCGGCTTTCTTCAGCAGCCTGGCGCCGTTAAGTGCGCCGTCAAATGCTCCCGGAACACCCCTGAAGCTGTCGTGAGATGCAGCAGTACTCCCGTCTATGGATATACTGGCGCGCATGATGCCGGATTTTTTTACTTCAGCAGCGATTGATTCATTAATCAGCGTACCATTCGTTGCCAGTGCCGTGCGCAGCCCTTTGCCGGAAGCGTATGACGCAATCTCGAAAATGTCTTTCCTGTAAAGGGGTTCGCCTCCGGTCAGAACGAGTATTGGCGAATAAAATGCGGTGATTTCATCAATTACTTTTTTTATTTCAGCGGTATCAAGTTCACCGGTATACTCAGTATCATCAGCCTCTGCCCGGCAGTGCGCGCAGTTCAGGTTGCAGCGTTTTGTGAGTTCCCAGAATACAAGCCTGGGTATATTCTTCTGCATCATTTGGTAAAAATGTCCTCCAGAAATTTTGTGTTTTTTATCATTGTGTCATCTGGCGAGGAGGAGTCAATGCAGCTGTTAATTTTCTTCAGGTTAACTATGGGATTATGAAGGGTCTTGTTCATGATGCTTGAAGTAAGCTCATCTATCAGCCTGAAGTCCTCCTCGGACATATGTTTCATCTTCTTCAGCCTGAACTTTTCAAGTTCATTGAGGCGTATTTCTTCGAATTTATTTTTTATTGCAACAATGGTAGGGGTAATGCTTTGTTCGCTGTACCATTCCGCGAAGTCATCGAGTTCTTCATCAATTATGAGGCATGCGTCTTCGATGGCCATGCCCCTGCTTCTGCGGTTATGCTCAGCAATCTCTTTAAGGTTGTCGATGTTGTAAAGGAATATGTTACCGGTGTCGGACACAGAAGGTTCTATGTTTCTGGGCACTGCTATATCTATGAGAAAGAGGGGTTTGCCCTTCCTCTCGCCCATTATCTCTTTTATTTCGCGGGCTGTAATTACATGATGAGGGGCTGTTACCGATGATATAACAATGTCTACCTCTGTTAATGCAAGATCAACTTTTGAAAGGGGGATTATTTCCGCCCTGTACTCAAGGTCGGAGCATATTCTTCTCGCGTTCTCTTCAGTCCTGTTGGCAATTGTGATCCCCTGCAGCCTCTCTTTGACAAGGTACTTAAGAATAAGCTCACCCATCTCACCCGCGCCAATGAGCAGGGACTTTTTGTCTGACAGGTCGCCAAGGACTGACTTTGCCTGTTCAACAGCAATCGAAGCAATG
The DNA here is from genome assembly GCA_964440335.1 of uncultured Leptospirales bacterium. Lineage (GTDB taxonomy): Bacteria > Spirochaetota > UBA4802 > UBA4802 > UBA5550 > JAAYBQ01. Next base: position 9,558 of record CAYTSF010000063.1, on the reverse strand, counting down.
GACAGAGGATTTTTTGAAATATCCGTCTCGCTCCTGACACGTTTGGCGGCGCTGAATGCCCTGTGAAACAGCTTGTTCATCACCGGGCCTGTTGCCTTAAAGTCTACGGCGCGCCTGTACGATTCCTTGATCTGGCCCGTAATCTCATTTTCGCCCACGACCATTGAATCAAGGGAAGACGCAACCGTAAAGAGGTGACGCACAGCCTCCTGGCCGTAGCGCACATAAACTGAATTCATAAATGATTCATGAGGGAGCTTCGTGTAGAATTCCATGAGCTTTTTTATAGTCTCTACGGCAGATTCAGCATCTTCAGCCGTCATATATATCTCAACCCTGTTGCAGGTAGAAACATAAACCGCTTCCCTGACACCGGAGTCATGCAGCCTGTCGTAAAATGCCCCGATCTGTGAGTCTGGAAGAGAAAAAATTTCCCTTGTTTCCACAGGTGCGGTCCTGTGATTGATTCCCAGGACAATTATGTTCCCTGAACCGGTGTGTTTTGTATTTCTGCTTTTCATTTTTTTCCCGGATTAAAGATAAGTATATCTGATTTGCTGTTTTGCGTTAAGTTTATTCTTTATTAAAAGTTTAATATCAATCTGAAATGTTACAAAGATCCACCAGACTGTTCAATATCTCTCCGGGAAAACTTTGTATAAATCGCTTCATTACTTCTGACAGGTTTAACAGGGATTAATTACATTCGTGAAAGTATTCTGTCAATGATGAAAAATCAGCAGGGGGCTGGTTTTAAGTTAATTATTATTCCGGTAATAAATAGTGCTGATATTGAATTATATGGAGGTAAAGAAAAGAGGTGAAGTGATTTTTTATTATGCTATTGAAGATAAAAATCGTTACTATCTGTTTTTGTGTTAATTTTTTGATCGGTAAGTTCAAATATGGTATTATATTATGTGGTTTTATCTTGCACTTTTCAGGTAAAAGGCTCTATTGATGCCGCTGGTAATGGCAGAAGTATCATATATTTTATACTCCATAAATCATAAATATTCGGGTATATTTATGAGGTGTTCTTGTAAAATTTAAGTATGGCCTATTTTGTACTTGAATAAAAATATCTTAAAAGTTTTAATTACTGATTGTTGAGCATAGATGAGTTGATTAAATTTTCAGAGGTAACAAATGGCAAGGGGCTTGATTGTTGATGATTCAAAATTTATGCGCAGAATAATACGCGATATTATAGTAAGCGCAGGTCACAGTGTTGATGGTGAAGCGGATAATGGCCAGGAAGGGATCGAACTATATGATAAATTAAAACCGGATTTTATCACAATGGACATAACAATGGGTGGTAAGGATGGTATTAATGCAGTCAAGGAAATTAAAGCAAATCATCCTGATTCAAAAATCATTGTAATTTCCGCCCTAAATGAAAATACCATAAAACTCAACGACCAGAAAATACAGGCGGATATTTTTATAACTAAACCTTTCACTAAAGAAGACCTTATTGAAGCAATTGACAAGCTAGTGTAACGTCTCATTATGTCACAGGATTTTATAAAACTATATACAATCAATTCAGAACCGGACAGCGCATATTTTTTATCCGATGGCGTTGTCTATTATTACGCATCTAACATTGACAAGTATGCAATAAAAGGCCAGAATCTTATAGTCGGTGCAACAGAACTGATAATGACTCATATTCTTTCCCAGAAAATCCCCAGGATGGAGAGTGCCATAGCACTCAAAGATTCGAATGTTAAAAAAATTTCATCAGAAAAATTTCTGGCCAGTATGTCTTCTTTTTCATTTATAATAAACGCATCAATCGTACTTGCAAAGCAGGTTCTGCTCACCAACAAGATAATAAATAAAAGCATTGAAACACTTGAGGGGCAGGAAAAGCTGCTGAGGGAGTATTCCATAAAATATTACAAAGCCGTAAGCGGTCTGAGCGTTGAATTTGAAAAAAGAAAGCTTCCATGGATAAATGATATCCTGAAAAAACACATTACAACTCTTAATTTTAAACGCGGTGAGGCCTTCTGCAAATCCCAGGAATCTGTCACGGTTGAATCAACAAGCAAACTTTCAGACAGGATGATCGAGTTCCCGCGCGGGTCGGTCATATGCGAGGAAAATACTACCGGGGAGGAGATGTATATTCTCCAGTCGGGATCGATTGATGTTGAGATTGGAGGCAACAAGGTTGCAACCATAGACAAACAGGGTACAATGTTTGGCGAGATGGCACTCCTTCTCAATGAAAAAAGAACTGCAACATTACGGTCGAAGAACAACGCTGTAATCACAGTCATAAAAAAGAGTGAATTGAAGGAAGCCTCTGAAAAACAGGATGACCTGCTCAAGAACATAGCAATTTCACTGGCGCAGAGGCATTACTATAACCTGGTAAAGATAGGAGCTGTCAACAAATCGCTCATTGAGCAGACCCTTGACAATGAATCCGGTGATGATAAAAAAACGGGGCAGGTTGAAAAACTTAAAATAGACCTTTCCAGGCTGAAAAATGAATTAAGTGATGCTGCTTTTAAGAAGAAAGCCGATTTTCTTCAGGCATTAATCGATGAATGCAGCTGATCAGCTGATTTTCATCGATTTAAGCCAGTTCAGTTCTGCTTTAAGATGATGCTCAAGATAAAGAAGTATATGCCTGTATGAAACTTCTTCATCTGAAATTTTTTCAATTTTTTCCCTGATGCTTTCAAGTTTTTCCTTTAAAATCGCGGTGCGCTCCTCCAGGAACTGTTCTTTTTGTTCATCTGTAAGAAAATCGAAAAACATGAGAACTATATCCACATCGAAATGGATGAAGTTTGTATCAAAGTACTGCTTCAGAAGCTTTTTATAATGCTTTTTCCCGGCGGGAAGGATTTCATAAACGTATCTTTCAGGATTTCCGCTCTCCTTTTCTGTACCCACGCGTTTAACCCATCCGTTATCAACGGATTTTTTAATAGCGTAATAGATAGAACCGAATTTAATATCAACATAATCTTCAAGACGTTCAACAATCTTTTTTTTGATCTCATATCCGTAAAGGTTACCTTCCATCAGAAGGCCAAGTATCGTAATCTCGATTTTCATGTTCTACCTCAAATTTGATAATTTTCATCTTTAAAATAAACAGACCGGCTGTTTATTGATTTATATAGTTGTCCGCTGCCCATAAATTTCAATTCGATTGATGACGCTGTAAGTTAAATTAAATAAATACAGTTCACAGTACAATCAAACAGGAATATAAAACACAGTACAATGCTGATTTTATTATAATAAAATTATAATATTAATAAAATAACATTGAAATTTTTAATAAAAAAAAATAAAAAAAAAGTTATTTTTTGACAAAAATTCCTTTATAGTGTTCAATGTCTTTTAACTTGATAAAGAGGTGTGTCGCTTTTGTAATGTTTACACTTAGAGGACGTGTAATGTATTAACAAAAATAGTATATGTTTTCTTATATAACACAAATTAATTATAATGATAAAAGCAATTATTTTTTATATCTAATCAAATTTTATTGTATATTTTTTATTTATTAAAAATTTTCAGGGAGGTTCCAAAAACTCCGTTTTTAAAACCGCAGGGAGCCCTGCGGGGCTTTTTAAAGGGGCTACCGCCCCTTTGACCCTGTAAAAATTGAGTTATTAGAACTACCCTTCAGGTTAAGTTGATGAAACCGATAAGGACAATTGAAAAACTGATGTCAGGTGAAAAGGTGACTATCTGTGCTTTTGGCGATTCACTCACCTATGGCTGGATGGTTACTAAGGGTTACCTTGATTACATGAAGGAAATGCTGCATTCCGAGTATCCTGATGCAGAGGTTAAATTTTTAAACAGGGGAGTGCCGGGGGATACTGCACACGATGGTTTGCGCAGAATCCGTGAGGTTACGGGAAAGCCCGCAGACCTGGTGCTTGTTCAATTCGGATTAAATGATTTGTATTCAGGTTTTTCAGGAGAGGAGTTTCAAAGCAATCTTGAATTAATTGTTAAAGAGATCAATTCTTCGATGAAAACAGAGATTGCGCTTTTGACTTCTGTTTATCTGAAAATGCCGGCAGAGTATTCACATGTTCTTAAATTTTATGAAAGGATTAACAAAGTAGCTGAAAAGTATTCACTTTCTGTTGCTAACGTTCACAGCCACTGGGAATATATGATCAAGGCAGGCGCGGATTTTTTCAGTCTTGTGCAGCGTGACGGCGTTCATCCCACGGAGGATGGATACAGGCTCTTTGCCGAGGGAGTAATGAAAATCCTGGCCAGACAGTAAAATTTTTATGGAATAATCAACCCGGGATAAAAAATTTTTAACAAAGCCGGGACTTTGAGCGTATTAATGGTGACATTATAAAATTTAACAACGGTATATATGGACTTCCTTTATAATAAACTGAGATTTAAGAACAGGGAACTTTTCAGAAACCATAATGAAAAGATAATCAGGTTTGTCTTTGAACAGTTATGGTTTTTCCTTAATACCTTTGAGATTTCACAGTTTTCCAACCATGATCTTGCTGATTTTATTGATTTCTCTGCAGAGAATGAAGGTATAGCTATACAATATAAAACAATTCTCATCGAGGAAATAATGACATTCCTCTGTGAGCAGCTTGAGATAAGCAAATCATTCAATAATCGCTCTGATATTATTCAGGAAATAGTAGTCGATGTTCTCAGCGAGCATTTACCCGGAGGTTACAAGTATGTTGAACTTCTGACACAGGCCATTGTTGATGAATTCAACAATAGTTCTCAAACAACTACCATGGAGGAAATTGCATTCAGGATAAAAAACTATCCTGAGCTCAGGTTCCTTTCATTCTCCCTGATCGAGGATGTAGTGGATACAGTCTATGATTGCTTTACAGATTATGAACCTGACAATTAGTGGAAGTATAACAGGTCCTGCCATACCGCATAGAAATCCTGCACAACGAAAAAACATCTTACCATTATAAAACGGATATACGCAAATTATTAGTTCCATGCATGCACTTTGCGGGCAGGGTACAATGACGGTTGTTGAGCAATTTCGGGCAGGTATAAATAATTCTTGAAAAAAAAACCCTGCTTCACGAAAAATTGCATCTAATGCTTATTTAAAAAGAAGGTATAACCAATGCAGAAAGTTAAGGATCTACGCATATCATTCATGGATTTTTTTAAAGAAAAAAACCACAGGATTGTTCCCTCAAGTTCTCTTATGCCCAAGGATGATCCCACACTGCTTTTTACCACCGCAGGCATGGTGCAGTTTAAACCGATGTTTGCCGGTACCGTTGATCTTGAATATACCCGCGCCGCTTCAATACAGAAATGCCTTCGCACCAGCGACCTTGAACAGGTTGGCCGGACGAAACGCCACCTTACACTCTTTGAGATGCTGGGTAATTTTTCCTTTGGAGATTACTTCAAGCAGGAGGCCCTTGACTTCGCATGGGATTACTCGACAAACGTGATCGGTTTCCCGAAAGAACTGCTATGGGCCAGCATTTATGAAAACGACGATGAAGCTTTTGAACTATGGAATAAACGCATAGGCATGCCTGAAGAAAAAATTGTTAGGCTCGGTAAAGCCGACAATTTCTGGGGGCCGGCCGGCGATACGGGTGCCTGCGGGCCGTGCTCGGAATTATACTATGACCGGGGCGAACAGTTCGGCTGCGGAAAGCCTGACTGCAAACCTGGATGTGACTGTGACCGCTACATGGAGTTCTGGAACATGGTGTTCAACCAGTTCAACCAGAACGAACAGGGGGTACTTGAACCGCTGCCCCGTACAGGTATTGATACCGGTATGGGACTCGAAAGGCTCGCTACACTTGTCCAGGGAGTGGATTCGGTTTTTGAAACCGACGAGCTTAAATCTCTCATAGAATTTGTAAGCCGCGAATCAGGGATGAAGTACGAAGGGAAGAACATGCTGCCGATCAAGGTAATCGTTGAGCATGGCCGCACTCTGACCTTTGCCATGTCTGACGGTATATACCCATCGAACGATGGCCGGGGTTACGTCCTGCGCCGCATACTCCGCAGGGCACTGCGTTTCAGCAGGCTGCTTGGCCTGAAGGAGCCGTTCGTTTACAAAATGGTCGATCCCATAGTAAGTATCATGGGTGAATTCTATCCCGAGGTAACACAGAGTGTTGCGAACGTGAAGAACGTTATAGAATCCGAGGAGAAGCGCTTCCTGGAAACGATAGAGAACGGAATGGACCGCATTGAGGAGATCATCAAATCCGTCAAAAGCAAAAACGGCAAACTGGTCTCCGGTGCCGACGCTTTCGTGTTATACGATACTTTCGGTTTCCCCCTGGAAATGACCACAGAGATGGCCATTGAGCAGGGGCTGGAGGTTGACATCGCGGGATTCAATGCAGAGATGCAGAAGCAGAGGGAGCGCGGCAAGCAGAGCTGGAAGGGGAGCGAACTGGGACTTGATGCCGCGTTTAATGAAATAATTTCTGTTGCAGGCGACACGGAATTTCTCGGCTATGAGCAGGAATCATCAGATGCGAAAGTGCTCTTGCTTTACAGCGGGCCGAAACGTGCAGCTTCCCTGGGTGAAGGTGAGTTCGGACTGGTCGTTCTTGACCGCACAACGTTCTACGGCGAGTCAGGCGGCCAGGTAGGTGATAAAGGGGAGATCATCTGCGGCAGCTCAATCTTTAAAGTTGAGGATACGAAAAAGCATAACAAGACAATCATACATGTTGGTACAGTTGTAAAGGGCACATTGAAGGAGGGGGATAAGGTTGAGGCCAGAATCGATACTGTGAACCGGAACCTCATCCGCGCCAATCACACCGTAACTCACCTGTTACAGGCCGCGCTGCGAAAAACTCTGGGCGAGCATGTGAAGCAGGCAGGATCAATTGTTGAACCTGAACGCATGAGGTTCGACTTCTCGCATTTCAACGCCATGGCTGCGGATGAGATCGCAACCGTTGAGGAGATGGTCAACCGGAAAATCTGGGAGAACATAGAAGTAACAACATCCGTCATGAACATTAACGATGCAGTAAAAAAAGGGGCAATGGCCGTATTCGACGAGAAGTATGAGGAGACGGTCCGTGTGATTGATGTTCCCGGCTTCAGCATGGAGCTCTGCGGAGGAACGCATGTAACCAACACCGGTAAAATCGGACTCTTTAAAATACTGAAAGAAAGCTCCCCCGGAGCCGGTATACGACGAATTGAAGCGGTCACACTTAAAGGTCTCCTCGACAGGTACAACGAGCTTGAAGGGATCACCTCCGCTCTCACAGCAAGCATCAACATCCCCGAAAGCGGCCTTGTGAAAAAGGTGGATGAAATTATTTCGCGCAGCAAATCCCTTGAGAAGGAGATGGATAAACTGAAGAAGGCTTCGCTCTCAGGTGATATTGATTCAATTATCGCTTCAGGTCAGGATGTGTCCGGTGTGAAGATAATATCAAGAGTGTTTAAAGATGTTGATGTTAACGCGCTGCGTGAACTTTCAGATTCTGTGCGCGAGAGGGTACAGAACTGCGTGGTTATTTTCGGTTCGGACACAGACGGCAAGGCCATGCTTCTTTATGCAGCAACAAGTAAGGCAGTGGAGAAGGGAGTCGACTGCGGAAGGCTGGTCAAGGAGACTGTGGGTATAGTTGGCGGCGGCGGCGGCGGCAGAAAGGACATGGCGCAGGCAGGGGGCAAGGATGCGTCCGGCTTACACAAGGCAATTGATGAGGCAGTGAAGATTGCGTCAGGTATGATCAATAAAGGGATATAAGTTTTTCAGTTTGAGGGGCGCAAAGGCCCCTTCAGCGTTAGTTATAAAATCCCACCGCCAAAAAACCATATTTCAGATATTGAGGTATCGGAATATTTACTTCCCGGATAAACATCTGTTATAACAAGTTTTATTGAAATTGTTTTATTGATTGGAAGGGGGATTGCCGGGAACTCTATCTGCTGGAATCCATAGAAATCATTGAGTTTTATCTCTGCAAAAGGTTTATCATCAACATACATTGTCATCGATTTTACCCGTGAGTTTAACATGTAGAGGTTTTTATCCGTAACATATCCGTTAGCAATTTGAAAACCTGAAATAGTAAGGTTTTCAAATTTGTTACTGGTTGCTGTAAAGGAAATGGTTATACTTTCTCCGATTCCCTGGTCTTTTTTACCCTCAACCCATGCTGTTTCAAACGTACCGTCGTGGATGTTGCCCGCATCATACGTGCTTTTTGCGCTGTCCTTAAGAGTTGAACTTGCAGTTATTGATTCCCGCTGATCTGCAGTATACCAGTTTGTGTTATATGATCTTTCATCATAATTTAAAATATATCCCCGCTCCATATTAACAGCACTGAGAGATAAGATGGACTCGCCGGAGTGAGCAGTGATGCAGAAAATTGTGACAAAAAACAGTGAATATAAATATTTCATAGACCCTCCATGCTCTTTAGTAGTAAAAAAGATTTCATTTGAAAAAAATCAAGCTACTATTGAACTAATCCGCAGCTAGCCGTTGAGAATTTATCCACTTAAGAATACATAGATTATTTTCAGGTGGAATAATCATGAATTCATCTGCATGGCCAGTACCATAAAAGAAAATAGTTTGAAGCAGCGGCATTAAATCTGTATCATCCATTTATTCATAGTTATGGTCAGCATAAAAAATCAGCGAGGTGTTTCCATGCAAACGGAAAAAAATCCTTCAACTGCCTTCATCGTAATTCTGGCTGAAATAAATCTCATGTTTGTAACAATGATATATGTCATTGTCAGCGGAACAATATCACCCTTTAAGCTGATTCCCCTGACATTTTTCTGGTTTATCCTGATTACCATTACAGGCATGATATTCCGCGCAACCCTGAAGTCGTACATCGGCATACTGGTACCGTTCTTCTGTTTACCAGCGGCGCTGGCTGCCGGAACTTTTTACGCTGATGCGTACCAGCTTAAAAACGGCAAATATGCCCGTGATGTTGCGGTTGCGGATGTGCTTGAACATGGTGATGCGACTGTAATATATTTCAGGGACGGCAGCCTGGTGAAGGATTGCACGGGTGAATACGATGACTGGGATACTGAATCACATAACTATAATTATGCTGTACCGTTTGTAGGTGAGGGCTGGAAGCGCAGTGAGCCTGTTACGGTATGGGTCGTCTGCAGGAATGATCCCGCAAACTGCCTGGCACAGACAGGGATTGCCATGAGTTCAAAACGCAGCAGGTTCGCCATTGATGATGCCGAAAAAAAATGCGGCCTTAAATCTGATGCGAAGGCATTGATGGTAAGCTGGATCGGTTCTCCTGAACAGGAAATTCAGGATGGGGAAAAGTACCTGAAGATAATAACAGGTTCAGCTAACGCGCTCTGGATCATAGTATTTGCAATACAGCTTTTCAGGATACGGAGAGAGGAATAGTCCGGTTAATAGCGGATCGCATGATTTATTAACATGCAATCCGCTGAAATAGAAAATCTCAGAAGCAGAAGTTGAAACTGAGTCCGAGCATCATGCCATTGTAACTGAACTTTTCAATATCCTTGCCATCGTCA
>CAYTSF010000062.1:0-18633 GCA_964440335.1 uncultured Leptospirales bacterium | reverse complement strand
TCAGGAGATGACTGTATAAGGTCCATGAAATTTTTTTCAGACAGCTGCATATCGGCGGCCATGTTGTTGATTACGCTGTCTGCCTGTATTTCGGTTCTGGGAGATTCAGCCAAATTCATTACCCCTGATTATTTTTACTTTGATAGTCTTTCATGGTTAGTCTGTTTGGTCAAGCTAAAGTTTTTATAAAATTTTACAAGAATGGTTAAAATTTTTGTGAAATAATTTAACTATTCATCGTAAAAATTTTGTTAAATGCACTATAACACCTGCTTTTTGCTTTTATAGTCATATTATTATAGTAAAAGAATGTTAAATTAACGTTCTTCCACTGAATTTAATAAAACCGGATTCTCTTTGAAATCAAAACCGGGGAGGATCATAAGCAGATTCTGATATCAATTTCTGATCATTAACAACTCTTTTTTCATGGAATTTTAATTTCATAGTAAAGAATCACATAACATGCTCTGAGCCTCAGATTCTTCAACCGGCTGTTTATCATGCCCGTAACCTGAAAAATTTTTTATCTGTTTGATCTGTTTTTTTGTGCATTTTATTGTGTCAGAATTGACATAAATAATAATTTTTGCATACTCAGAGCAAGAGAGGTAAAATATGGAGCTAAAAAACTGCTTTCCGGATGAAAAGGGGGTACCTTCTGATGTTACGCTTGAATACCAGAAACAGACCGAATACCTTATCAACGGTGAAATAAAAAAATGGGAAGGCCCCTTCCAGAAAGTCCTTTCCCCAGTATTTATCAGGAAGAACAAAAAACTGGAACAGGTTGAACTCGGGGAGTACCCGAAGCTGACGCAAAAAGAGGCCATGGATGCTGCAACTGCCGCAGAACAGGCCTTTGACAATGGCAGGGGGCTCTGGCCGACAATGAGTGTGCGGCAGAGGATAAAGCACGTGGAGGAGTTCATGACACGCATGCTGGAGAAGCGGCAGGAGGTCGTGAACCTGATCATGTGGGAAATCGGAAAGTCCAGGAAGGATTCGCTGAAGGAGTTCGACAGGACTGTCCAGTATATAAAAGATACAATTGAAGCGCTCAAGGACCTGGACAGGAAGAGTTCCAGGTTTGAAATGGAGGAGGGTGTAATCGGGCAGATAAGGCGTTCACCCCTGGGCGTTGTGCTCTGCATGGGGCCCTTTAACTATCCGCTTAACGAAACATATGCGACGCTGATTCCGGCACTGATTACAGGAAACGCGATTATTTTCAAACCGCCCAAGCTAGGCGTGCTTGTACACAGGCCGTTGCTCGAGGCGTTCAGGCAGTCGTTCCCTCCCGGTGTTGTGAACACAGTATATGGCGATGGAGAGGAGGTGGTGCAGCCTGTAATGAAGAGCGGCAAGGTCACTGTGCTGGCCTTTATCGGTACAAGCCATGTTGCTGACATTTTGAAAAAAACGCATCCCAGGCCCCACAGGCTTCGCAGTGTCCTGGGCCTTGAGGCAAAAAACACGGCCATTGTCCTGGCTGACGCTGCGCTGGACCTTGCTGTCAGTGAAATCGTAACGGGAACGCTTTCATTCAACGGGCAGAGATGCACTGCCCTGAAGATGGTTTATGTTCACCAGGATGTTCTGCCGGAGTTTATAAAACAGTTCGGCGCTGCTGTGGACAGGCTCAGGGCAGGTATGCCATGGGAGGATGGAGTAGACATAACACCGCTTCCGGAGGAGGGTAAGGCCCTTTACCTTGACTCGCTGGTACAGGACGCAATAAGTAAAGGTGCAAGCGTGATAAATGACAGGGGAGGGAAGCACCATGAAAGCCTTTTCTTCCCGGCAATAGTTTTCCCGGTGAACAGCGACATGCAGCTCTTTCATGTTGAACAATTCGGCCCGGTTATTCCAGTGGCTGCATTCGGCGATATTGATGAACCTCTCAGGTATATCATGGAATCGAACTTCGGGCAGCAGGTGAGCATATTCGGTACAGGCGCCGATGAGATCGCGGCACTTGTTGATCCGCTGGTGAACCAGGTGGCCAGGGTCAACATAAATTCGCAGTGCCAGAGGAGCCCTGACAGGTTCCCGTTCACGGGGCGCAAGGATTCAGCTGAGGGTACGCTCTCGGTATCGGATGCACTGAGGGTCTTCTCCATCAGGGCGCTTGTTGCTGCAAAGGATAACCATGTGAACAAGGAGATCATCACACAGATAGTGAAGGAGAACAAGTCGAACTTCCTTTCGACGGATTTTATATTTTAGGAATAAGCCTGGAAGTTGCGGTACATCCTGTACCGCATCACTTCAGGTTGTCCAGTATATGTTCCAGGCCATAGACCTTGATCTCGTAGAGCGTGCCCAGGAGCATGCCCATCCTGCCGGCGGGAAGCCCTTTGCCGTATAACCAGACAATGTATTCCTCCGGAAGGTCGCAGAATTTTCTTCCCTTGTATTTTCCAAAAGGCATTTCTTTGGTGACGAGTTCCATGAGTATGGCGGGATTCATCCCGCTGCTTGCGTTTTCTTCCATGCTGCCCGTCCTTCCTTAATCATGTAACTTTCTGTTTTCATGCGATACCTGTTTAAAAACTTGACTTCTGCTCCCGGGTACTGCATAAGAAATATTCAGCAACATAACAAGTCTGACAATTCTCAAAGGTGCGGCAATGAAAAAAAAGATGACCGGGATTTTTTTATCAGCTTTCATAATACTGTTGCCGGTAAACATCAACCATGCAGATACGTTAAAATTTAAAATCAGTACATCTTCAATGAACCCCACACTTTATATTGGTGATTATATAGAAGTCACGCCAGTTGCAGATTTTAAAACTATCCGCGGTTCAATAATCGCATACCACCCTCCCGTTAATGGGACAGAAGCTGACAAGATATACTGTCACAGGTGCATAGCAATCGAAGGCGACGTTTTTGCCATTAAGCATGGCAGGGTATGGCTCAATGGTAAAGAAAAGACAGAGCTTTACACAAAGGGTGAAACTTCATATGAGGCATTTGTTAAAATAAATATCGAAGGAATAGTCCCTGCAGGGAAAGTTATCGTGCTCGGCGATAACAGGATGAATGCGGCAGACAGCAGGTATTTCGGATACCTGCCTGTTGAAAAGATTGTAGGGACTGTCCGGAAAATTAAATAATACCTTCAATTTATCATCACGTCCACATAAACCCGGTTTACACATAAACTTATGGCAAATTCTCCATTTTCGTTGACATTTCTGTTTTCAGATAATAAACAACAGATATGGATTATATCATCGGGCACTTTTCAATGTACATTATACCTCCCGCTCTCTCCTTGATTGCGGGCTGGACCCTTGCGATAATATCGATTGTGAAGGGGAGGTTCCGTATTGAGAACATTCTTTTTTCACTGGTGTGTGTCTGGTGGAGCCTTATGCCTGTGATTTATGTTTCACACCACCTGTTCAGGGGAAATCTTGAAATCATACTCAGCATTGAAAGGTCCATTCACATTTTTTATGTGTACATGCCCTTCATCCTGCTGCTCTACCTCTGGAAGTCCTTCGGCTTCAGGAACCGTTTCCTGCTGGCGCTCTCCCTTGTTCAGAGCATAGTCATCTCGGCCTTTGTGCCTACATCGTATTACATTTCCGGTCTATACGTGTACAACTGGGGTTACAGCGCAATCGGCGGCCCGGCTTTTAAAATTTTCGGCGCGTCTGCCATGTTCTATACGGTTTATGTGATATATTTTTTTATCTCAAAGATCCGCGTGGTGCATGGCGCGACTGAACGGCTGAAGCTCAGGTACATACTCCTGTCGTTTATAGCAACGGGAATCCTCATGATACTCAACATGCCTTCAATATTGGGGAATAACTTCTACGCGTTCGGCAACTTCATGTTTGTCCCGCTTCTCCTTATTGCGTATGGCGTGCTGCGGTACAGGCTCATGGAGATAAAAAGTATTCTACACATAACACTCGTTTGGATTGTTATCTCATCGCTTGTAATTGTTCCCAATATATACATTTACCGGTTTGTGAAACCGCTTATCATAAATCTGGGGAATGTTGAATCCTTCACAATGCTGGTGCTCTGGTTTTTTATAAATTATTTTTACTTTGTCAGGATAAAGCCCTTAATAGACAGGCTTTTCAACAGGGAAAAGTTCAACCTCATGAGAAATGAGTCCCTCTTCATAGAAAATGTTTCGCTCCTCCGGAGCGTTGATGACCTGACCGGCCTGTTCCATGATACGCTTCGCCGCGAACTCAGCTTTAAAAGCGCAAAACTTTTTCTCAGGTCGGCCGATGACAGGCGCTACACAGACAATACCGGGAACGAGGTCAGGCCCGGGGACGCTCTCTATGCCTGGCTCCTCAGGGCTGAGGAATTTATCGACCGTGATGTGGCCGGCCTGGACCCCGGTTGCGGGCATATCCGCCATGAGCTCATAAAGCTCTTTAAAGATCAGGAATGCCAGTACATAATACCCTTCGTCTACAACATGGAGCTGACCGGCATTGCGTTCATAGGTGAGAGGGCAAATATGAAAACTGTTTCACCGCCCGAACTCAGGTTCCTTCACAGCATCAGGAACGCACTGTCGATTTCAATAAGCAATTCTGTGATGTACCAGAACCTCAGTGACCTGAAAGACAACCTGGAGCAGAAGGTCGCGCACCGAACCGGAGAGCTCCTCGTTGCGAAGGAACGTTCCGAGGAGATGAACCGGCAGCTGGTCATAAAAAACAGTGAACTCAGCGAGGCCCGGAAAATTGCAGAGATGGACATGCAGATGGCGGTCAACGTCCAGAAATCCATATTCCCGCAAATACCCGACACTGACCCTGACTGGGACATCGCCGCGTGTTTGAGGCCCATGTCAGGCGTTTCGGGCGATATCTATGATCTGTACATGTCAGGCGACAGGCTGAGCGGCATGATGCTGCTCGACGTGTCCGGCCACGGGGTCGCCTCCGGGCTGGTTACGATGATCGCGCGGTCGGTCTTCTACCGCAATTTTTTTATGCATGCATCATCCGGGCTCGGCAGGATCATGGAGAGCGCAAACGGTGACCTGATACGCGAGATAGGCAACGCGGAAAAATTTATCACTGGAATTTTACTCAGGTTATACGGTAACATCGTGGAGTATTCAAATGCAGGCCACCCGGATATAATCATGCGCAAAAGCGGAAACGGCGAGGTGCTGGCCGTCAACGATGTGCATGAAGATGTTAAAGGTGGAATACTCGGCGTTCATGGAATGGCGCATGCGTATGATTCAATGAAGTTTGAAATGCATAGCGGCGATGTTCTTTTTGCCTTTTCTGACGGGATAATTGAAGGCAAGGGGGCGTCGAACGGGCGTTTTGGTTTCGACGGTGTTATGCGGGCTCTGAAACATGCGCAGGCGGCGACGGCTTCGGGTATACTGGGCAATATGCTGGAAGTCTATGACAGTTTCACGGCGGGTGAACCTGCCGGAGACGACCTGACGCTCCTGGTCCTTGTTAAAAGGTAGCTATTCCTCTTTCGGCAGTATTGAGTCCCCGTCGTAGAGCCTTGTTTTTTCGCCGGTGAAGTACCTGTCTGATGATGCGGATGCGACGTAGCATGATGCGCCGACAAATGTTCCATCCTTCAGGTGGTTGTCCTTGCCTACCAGCGTGAGCCCGGAATGCAAAAGTTTAGGGAACGCGCTGTTTGCCATGAGCTTTTCGTCGTATCCCACACGGGTATTCACACCAATGTTAGGCGCTTCGATGCTGAAATCCGTAGACTCGTCGATAATCGCGTTGACCACCTTTGCGCCCCTGCCTATCTTCACAAAGGGAAGGATTATGGAGTCGGTGATGTATGCCCCCTGCTCGATCTCCACTCCGGGGAAGACAATGCTGTTTTCAACAGTACCGTTTATGTAGCAGAAATCCGATATGAATGAGTTCCTGATAAAACCGAACTCGTCAAGGAGTGCGAACCTGTTGGCCCTTATCCTGCTCTTTATTATTTTTTCGCGTGTAAGCAGGTCGGATATTTCTCTGTTCCAGATAATTTCTTTGTTGAGGTTGAAGTATTCATTGACCGAACTGATGGTCCAGTACACCGCTTCAACCGTTGATGTAGTGATGCCCGTATGTATGAGCATGTTGATGAGCATTTCGAAGTAGTTGGGCGTGCTCTCCTGGCTCTTTGCTGATTTTTTGATCACCGAAAGCAGGCTCTTTTTGTCTGTGATTACAACCTTGTGTGCCATGGTTGCGCGGCCGTTTATGCTCAGTTTGACGAGCATGGGTTTTTTCCTGGTCTTCAGAAATTTATCCATAACCCTGGAAAAATTAATTATTGAGGGAACGTCGCCGTTGTACAGCACAAAGTAGGATGATTCGGATTCTGACACTGCCTGTTGCATTATCTCAGCGTCTGACCTGAGAAAAGGGACCACCCTTATTTTATGCCCGGTAGCTGTCTCAGCAGCGTCCGGGTTTTCCTCGACGTATGCGGCCAGGGTGTCATCCTGATTGTTGAAAATTATTGTTTCAACAGCTCCAGATGAAACCGAGTTGCGCAGGGTAAAGTCAATAACCCTGAACCTTCCGCCTATGGGAAGCATATACCTTGACCTTCCGGAAGTCAGCGAGAGCAGCCTGTCATCCTTCTGCATCGGGTACGATATTAGAGTAAAACGGCTCATTTATTATCCTGGTTCATTTTTTATTAATACTTTTTATATCGGCCAAAAAATCAATAAAAAAAAGCTGCAATCAGAAATGCCGCTTATGCCCGCTCTTTTTGAAGTATTCCTCGAAAAGGGGCCTGTCGATGGCAATCAGCCTTGACCTGATCTGGTTTGTGTTTTCAGGATTGACGTTCTGGTTTTCAAAATAGTCAAAAAGCCACAGGTATTTATTCAGCATCCTGGGAAGGATGTTGGTGGCCTCAATTTCTTCGCTTCCCATTTTTGCCATGCTGCTTTCCAGGTTAAACACCTCATGTTTGAGCGACTCAACCTGGTGCCTGTTCAGGTTTCTTCTCACGTAAAAAATATCGGTAAGAAAGCCGTAGACCGGTATCCATTCCCTGATGTCGCGGAAGCTCCTTCCTGATTCGTTTATGGACTTTATAATCTCCCTGACCGGGAGCGCCTCGATCAGCGAAAGGTCGATCTCCGCCGGGTCTATAGCGAATGCCTCCCTGAAGTAGAGCAGGCTTTTGGGCACGTCGTCGGTGTGGAAGTACGACTCAGCAAGAATGTAGAGCAGGCGGGCGCTGCTGCGGTAGGAGCCCCTGGCAAACTCCAGGGTCTCAACCGCGTACCTGTAATCCTTCAGCCTCATGAAACATTCACCCAGGTTTGTCAGCAGGTCAAACCTGTTGTCTGTCTCCTGGTTTGTCTGGAAGGCCCTTTTGTAATGTTCCGCGGCCCTGAAAAAAATATACTTCATGGCGGACTTGTATGCCGCGGAGTGTTTCATCTCCCTGTACGATGCGTAGTCCTCGAATGACGCCCATTCCTCCATGAGAAAATCTGCTGTGCGTTTCCCCTCCGGAAGCTTGCGGATCTCCTTCTCCCTGTTATGCCAGAACTTGGAAGTCCTGTACGCCTCCACAGCGCCGGGATAATCGGGGTTGACGCTCATGAGGCTGTCAGTTTTTTTTATCGATTCGCGGAACTTGCCTTCAGAAATCAGCTGGTAGATTTCACTGCTTTCGTTTAAAAGGGGATCGTCGGAAAATGTAAGCTGCCCGTTATTGTCCATATGCTCTTTAAGGTAAATTTTATTCAGTCCGGCGAATTACCCGGCGGTGAATATAATTACCTGTCTGTCGCTGAACAATTCAAGCAATATTTTGCTGAATTCTTCAACATTTTCGGGTGGGATTTCCCTGAACGGCTCTATAAGAATTGCAGGGGGAAGGTCTGTGCCCCTGAACATCTGCGAGAGCGCGGCCCTCGCTGCGATTGAAAGCATAATTGCTGTTTTAAGGTCGCCGGATGTCTGCGTCCCTGCACCGGAGAGGAGAAGGTCCGCTGCTTCAGAAAGCCGTCCATGGTCCTCAGCCGGAAACAAACGGTTTATGATTGACCGGAGCGAATCTTTGAACTCGGCCTGCCTGCGCTCAAGGAACTTTGAAGCAGTCCCGTTGAAAACATCCTCGATAAATTTTACTGACTCAGCCTCGCTCCGGAGCTCTTCAATTCTCCCGGAAATACGGCTGATTTCCGCCTCGACTTCAAGCAGGCTTGACTCGGGTTCTGAGCCTTCGTTCATCTGGCTGTCGAGCTTGGAGAGCACTGAGTTTTCGTGATCGATTTTAATTTTAAGGTCGGTGATCATTTCCTTCAGTTCCAGTACGGTATCATCAATGGCCGTGATTTCAGGCACAGGATGAATAGATGTGTCCAGGCCCGAAAGGAGTTTTTTAATCTCTTCGTCAGCGGTATTGATGCGGTCTTTAAGGCTGTCGAGCTTTTTCTCTTTTTCGGTGGAGGTGACGGTGCTGCTGATTTTTTTACGCAGCTCGCCAAGTTCATTCCTGATGTCCCTGAACGTGATGAAGTCTTCAAAGTACTGGAAAAGGAAATCGTAGAGTTCCCCGGTCTTGAAGTTTTCAAGGGGGAAATTATTTTTATGCAAAAGTTCGAGAAGTTCATTCTCCTTTTCCTTTTTTGTTTCGATAAGGGAAGCGGGAACGGACTTCCGCATCCTGTAGCCTGCAAAAAAAGCGCATGCAGCAAAAGAGGCCAGGCCCGTGGTAATAATCATCATAGTCTTAACGGAGGCGGGGCCTGATGTTACGGCCTTAATGATTATGAATATGAGTGAAAAAAAGACAAAGATGGAAGAAGCAATCACCCCTTTCATAATCTTTGCAGAAATCAGCCTCTTTTTCTGGTGAAACCTGTCAATTCTCTCGTTAAAGTCGCGCACGGTATTGAATGATCCCTGTATCCTGTCCATGTCAGGAAGCCCTTCGGATGTCTCATTGTAGAACTGCGGAAAACGTTTTTTTAAATCCTTTTCAATTAAACTGATTTTATCGCCGATCTCTTTCAGCTCGAGCAGGTCTTTCCTGGTTTCACTTATTTTATAGCTGAGCTTATCCCGCTGCTCGGACTTCGCCTTAACTTCAAGCAGCGTTGACCTGAAGAGCTGAACAGATTCGTGCTGCTTATTCAGCCTGTTGATGTTCCGCGTCGAATGGGCGATCTCTTTCTTCAATTTGTCCTTTTTCATTTTTTTAAGTTCAAGTAGCTGTATCTCCCGCTGCAGCGAAGTGAGTTCCTTTTCCCTTGCGGCGGCTATGTCTTCAATTCCGCTGATGTACAACGGGTCAATGCCTGTCATGTCCCTGCGGATAATTACCCTGGCCGGTTCACCGTCGGTGTACAGCGGGTCGCTGCCCTGTTCGACCGATTCAGGGTCATAAACCGATAGCAGCCTGACATCCTCCGGCCTGAAAATATTCAGGCGGTTAAAGGGCCATTCTTCTCCCGGCACCCTTTCATGGGAAACCTCGGTGTAAACATCGTGAATCGGGTCATGGACAAAAAGCGTGATTTTTTTATTCGAAGAAAGGAGTTTATATTTAATGGAATTTTCATCTTCCAGGTAGAGCTCGCTGCCGGCTGCTGTTCCGTATGATGCCCTGCTTTTTTTTGAATCAGCAAGTACCGACACCCAGAACTTCAGGCAGTCCGGCACGTTGTTCAGCCCCGGATTCTCCGCAGGGGATATCATGGCCGGGTTGCTGTCCAGGTCAGTTTCAATCCTCTCTTTCCCTGAGGGAGAAATTACGAGTCTCAGAAATCGCAAAGAATCCTCCTGCCCGATGAATTCCCGCGCAGAATTTTTGCGATAGACTGCCCTGACCGTCCGCCGCCGGCTTTCAGTTGTTCTGAAAGCTTTCTGAAAAATTCAGACTGTATATTATCACCTGAACTGTTCTCTTCAAGCATTACATCCATTCCGGGGCAGGTAAGGTCGGTCACATCGATCCCCCTGAAGTAGCCGGAAAGTTCGCGTTTAAACATTTCACCAATGGTAAACTCTCTCTCGCCTGTAAGTGTTATCATGCATGAGGTTTCTTTCTGAAGAGTTGACTTTATTCTGTCAACAAGTTCTGCCTCGCCGGTGAGCCCGGTGCATTCAATTTCGGCGTAAATAATCCTTGCCGTGTTGACCGTAATTCTCTTGAGGCTGCTGATGATGTCGTTCTCAATCTCAATGGAGACCGCGAACCTGTCGCCTGTCTCTGATGCTGTGCATGGCTCCGGGCTCCCGGCATAGGCGCCTATCATCCTGTTTGAATGCCTGAAGACCCTGAAGTTGTGCTCGCCGCCCATTGCGTAATAGTCCAGGTTCATTTTCTTAATATGTTCCCTGGTAATGATCCTTTCGCCTGTATTTTTTTCACCTGAGGGATTAAATCCGGCATTGAAGAGCCCTATGTGAAAACCGGTCTCCCCGTTTGCCGATGCCTTTGTAAAGTCATGGGAGCTGCGGTATTGTAATCCGTAGATAAAAAGCTGTCCCCTTGAGGACTGCACAAAAAAGGTATCGTCCTCATCGCAGAAGATGCGGGTAACAGGGAGTTCATGAATCTCCCGGCATAATGTTCCGTCAGAAACATGTTCGCTCCTGCCCGGAGTATAAAATATCTCAATGTTATTGTCTGTGAGTGTTTTAAATTCATCGGCTATTGTGCTTAACAGGCTGTTGCTGACGTTTTCACCATGGATCATGTCGCCTGCCACAAGCAGTATATCGTGTTTAAGCGCAATATTGCAGATTTTTTTCAGGGTTGCGATCCTGTCGGTGTCTGACGAAATATTACCCTTCGTTTTAATTCCAAGGTGAAGATCCGATGTCTGCAGCAGCCTGATTCGTTCCATAAATGCAATTTTACCCGTAAAGGATTCCTAAAAAATATTTAGTGCCTTTTAAATTGTCGATGTATTTGCATTATTTCTTGAGCTAAAGATTGGGCTTTGAGCCGTAATCGTTAAAACATGCTTTATCGCTTAAATAAAAAAGTTAGGGCATAAACACAGGAATTTTATTGACAAATAAGGCAAAAATCGGAGTTTACAAATGCTTCCGGAGCAAATCCTTTTTGAGAGTAATATATGAATACTGAAAACAGCAGCGAACAGAAAAAATCGGGAGAAGAGGTGGAATTTACCTATTTTAGACCGGGAAGGAGACTGGCCCTCATATTTTTCCTTGCATTTATGTTGTTCCTTTTCTTTGCAACAATTATGCTCATACTCCTGACCAAATCCACGAAAGAGCTGAAAGTTCCCGACCTTCTCGGAAAGCGATTTGTTGAAGTAAACAACAGCCTGACAAACAAGGGCTTTCAGGTGGAACTGAAATCCGTTTATGTGTACGATATCGAGGACGGCATTATCCTGAACCAGTACCCTGAAAGCGGAAGAATCGTTGAGGATGAAAGTACAATTATCCTTACCATAAGCCGAAGCAAGTTTACGGTAGATGTGCCAAACCTGACAGGATCACAGCTGCCCATTGCCATAAATAAACTGAAAAACCTGCACTATCAGGACAAATCGGTTTCGATAAGTACAGGGGTCATCTCCTATATCCCTTCAGATAAGACCGCTGCCAATGTTGTAATTGACCAGTCGCCTAAACCCGGCGAAAAGATCACGCCGGACGTGAAGGTCAACCTCCTTGTTTCAAGCGGACCGGGGGCTGTTGACAAAAAAATGCCCGACGTTACCGGGCAGTCCATTGACCTCTGCTATGACCTCCTTCTTGCGCAGGGCGTTGTGATTAACGAGCAGATAGTTAAAGTTGCAGACATGAACCAGAGCGGCCTCATAGTTTCGCAGAGTATTGCAAAAGACACCCCGATAAAAGAGGGGGATGTGGTTACACTCCAGGTAAACTATTATGCCCTGACCGAGCACCCTTATATTGCATATGAATATGTTGAATACACAATACCCTCGGACCAGGAGGAGGGGCTTTTTGAGGCATACATCGAGGACAATTCCCCCGCCAGGATCCGCTATTCAGCAACGGCTAAGAAAGGGCAGAAGATATTTTTTGTGTTCCAGCGCGTGGGTAATGCCAGGATTTATATTAACAGAGACAAAAAGAATATCAGCATTGAAAAAATAAATGTCGATGAGTTCTGAAATCCTCATATCACCGTCAATAATAGCCGGAGAGCTTGCCACTGCAGGGACTGATATACAGCAGTTCGACCCTGCAGTAGTTGACCTGCTGCACATGGATGTCATGGACGGGAACTTCGTCCCTAACCTGACCTTCGGGCCGGGTTACATCCGCAGCCTGAAAAAACAGACACCCATACCCCTTGATGTGCACCTCATGATCGAAAAACCTGAACTCTCACTGGAGAGCTATATAGAGCTGGCCCCATGGTGCATAACAATACACTATGAAAGTACAAGGTTTCCGGGCCGCTGCTTATCTGCCATACGCCAGGCCGGAATCAGGGCGGGGATTGCGCTGAATCCTGCAACTCCTGTTGAGGCAGTTTATGACCTGCTGCCAAACTGCGATATGGTCCTCATTATGTCCGTTGAGCCCGGTTTTTACGGCCAGTCATTCATGGAGAATTCGGTTGGCCGCATCAGCAGGCTCAGGGCTTTCATTGACAGGGAATGTCCCGGCATACTGATCCAGGTTGATGGTGGAATCAATTCCTCAAACATAAAAAGAGTAGTATCAGCCGGAGCTGCAATAATAGTAGCAGGAAGTTCCGCATACAGGGATGGAAAGGTCAATTTCAATACCTCCGAGCTAAAAAAAGCAGCATTGCTTTAATTAATATTGACAAAAAATGCAGCACTAAAAATACTTTACTCCCTAAGTATATTTGGAGGTGGGATAGTGTCGCTTAAGATACGATTACAGAGAGTTGGAACGAAAAAGAAGCCATTCTACAGGGTGGTAGCCGCTGACAGCAGGGCAAAGAGAGACGGAGTAGTGGTGGACTATATTGGAAAGTATCAGCCTATCGTTGATGGAAAGCAGTTTGATGTCGACGAAGAGAAAGTAATAAAATGGCTGAACCAGGGCGCTCAACCCACTGATACCATCAGGGAACTTTTAAAAAAAGAAGGGATCTGGCAGAAGTACATCAGTGCAAAATAGGCTACCAGGAGAGCGTAAATGAACTATAGCGAACTCGTAGAGTACATGGTAAAATCGCTTGTTGATCACCCTGAGCAGGTTGAATTGAGGGAAATCGAAGGCGAGAAATCCACGATCCTTGAACTTAAAGTAACCAAGGATGACATTGGAAAGGTTATAGGCAAACACGGCCGCATAGCCAGAGCTATAAGAACAATTATTAACGCTTCCGCAACAAAAACCGGAAAGAGAGTAGTGCTGGAAATTCTTGATTGATACTGATAATAAATATTTCAGAATAGCTAAGATAACCGGGGCGCATGGGCTTAATGGTGAAGTCAAGGCCTATGTAATCACAGATATCCCCGAAAGGTTTGCCCCGGGGAAAAATCTTTATTTCGGATTTGAAAAGGCCACCAGGCAGTTTGTGGTTGAAGGGATAAGGCCCATGAAGGGGCGCATTATCCTGCTGAAAATTGAGGGAATAGACTCAAGGAACGATTCAGATTCCCTCAAGGGTATGAATATTTTTATAGATGCAGCTGAAGCTGAGAAGGGAAGGGCCCTTCTCGACGAGGAATCATTTTTTTATCATGACCTTTTAGGTTGCAGGGTCTACCTGCACGGCGCTGAATACGGAACCGTTGTTGATATAATGGAAGCCGGTGCAGGGGAGATACTGATTATTGAGGACATGAAAGGCGCCAGGGTAATGGTTCCCTTTGTCGACGAAATGGTGGATACCGGCCGCGTAAAAGAGAAGATTATTGAAATAAACCCCGTAGAGGGATTAATTGATATTTAGGATTTACACGCTCTTCCCGGATTTTTTTGAATCGCCCTTAAGTTCGGGCCTCATGGGAAAAGCGGTTGAATCGGGCCTTCTGGAGTTCAGGATAATCGACATAAGGGATTATTCCGACGACAGGTTCAGGAGATGCGATGATTACCCTTACGGAGGCGGCTCCGGGATGGTAATGATGCCGGGGCCCGTGTTCAGGACTCTGGAGGCAAACGAAAAGGGGGTCGCGCCTGTAATTTACACAACACCCTCGGGTATGCCGCTGCAGCAGGATTTTGCAAACCGGCTGGCTGCAATGGACGAAGTATCAATTATCTGCGGCCATTATGAAGGGCTTGACCAGAGGGTAATTGACAGGTTTGTGACACATGAAGTTTCAATCGGGGACTATGTCCTTTCAGGCGGTGAATATGCCGCGCTGGTAATTGCTGACGCTGTGGCAAGGCTCATACCGGGTTTCATGTCAAACAGCGAGTCCCTTGTTGAAGAGAGTTTCGAGGGTGACCTGCTCGAGTACCCGCAGTACACAAGGCCTGCGGAGTTCATGGGACTTAAAGTCCCCGACGTGCTGCTGGGTGGAGACCATGCCAGGATAAGCAGCTGGCGAAACGAAAGGCGAATTGAAAAGACAAGGCTGGTGAGGCCTGATCTATATAGCAAATACTTGATGAGAATAATATTAGGGGAGTGACCGTAATGGATATAATGCAGGCAATCGAAAAGGATATAAGGCCCGTTGAAAGAAAAATCGAGTTTGAAATAGGTGATACTGTCCGTGTGCACTACAAGATCATTGAGGGTAACAAGGAGAGGATCCAGGTCTATGAAGGCGTTGTAATCGCGATAGACAATAAGGGCCAGAGTAAAACCTTCACAGTAAGAAAGATCTCCTTTGATGTGGGAGTTGAAAGGATCTTCCCTGTATTGTCACCGAAAATTGCAAAAATCGAAGTGATGAGAAAAGGCAAAATCAGAAGGGCAAAACTCTACTTCCTCAGGGAAAGAAAGGGTAAATCAGCCAAACTTAAAGAGAAGAGATTCTCCAAAAAGGGAAAAAACGTTGTATCAGCTCCAGCATCGGATGCTCCTGCAGCTGAATAGCCGTTACTCTGACACACCCATCATTACAAAAAGGGGGGACTAACCATGTCCTCCCTTGACAGTTTAAGGCACAGTTCGCCGGATTTTTCCATAGAAAAATCCTTTCTGACAGAAAAATGCAGGCTCATTGCAGGAGTAGACGAGGCAGGCAGGGGGGCCCTTGCAGGCCCGCTCAGCGTGGCCATGGTAATATACGATCCATCAATTTTCAGTAAAATCCCCCATGAAATAAAAAGCACCATAGCGGACTCCAAGCAGCTTACGGCTAAAAAACGCGCTCAGGCCATGGATATAATCAGGCAGAGCGCACTTGCATACACACGTGTATTCATCCCCCATACAATAATCGATTCATGCGGAATAAACGTGGCCACAGAACTTGCAGTAAAGAGGATGCTTGCAAAAATAAATGTTAAGCCCCACATCATACTCATGGACGGCAATTTCAGGTTTAACTTTGACATTCCATTTCACGCTGTTGTGAAGGGTGACTGCAGGTCTGTCACCATCGCGTCAGCATCAATCATAGCAAAGGTAGCAAGGGACAGCCAGATGTGCAGGCTTGACAGCGTCTTTCCCGGCTATGGTTTTGCGAGGCACAAGGGCTACGGCACGAAATCACACATCGAGGCTTTATGCAGTCATGGGCTCTGTGCCATTCACAGGAGAAGCTACGATCCGGCCAGGAGCATGCTCGAAGCGCAGGGGCTTATGTCTTCATGAAAATTTCCGGTTACAGCGATCTTTCGTCCATCACCTTGCGGGCCGGCAGGGATATTGCCTCGCTGCTCAAGGGGGTGTCGGCAGGTGACATGGTCAGTGCGCGCATCGTAACCAGGGAGGGAAACATCGCGCTCCTTGACATTGCCGGACGCAGGCTCAGAGCAGAGTTTACCGGCGGCATCCCCGCGGAGAGTACTGTAAATCTTGTGCTCGCGGAGAAGGGGAAAGATTTTGCCGTGTTCAGGCCTGCGGAGAGATTGATTGATTCAGGCCTGGAGCATTTTATCAGGCAGAATTTTTTCAGCTTTGATCCTTCGCATGAACGGGGTGTTCTTTCTGAACTGATGAGGCTTCTTGGCCGCAGCGGAATTGATCTCATGGATATTAATCTTTTTCTGTCAGGCATAAAAAAAGATAAACCGAAAGAGGATAGACTTTCCGATCTTATTAACAGGCTGATTGGCATAAATTTTCCGAAAGAGGCCCTGGCAGACCTGGTGCTCATGGCATCGCTGAAATTATCGCCGGGAATGCTCTCTTTGCTGGCATATGTCATGGAGAGGGCTGGCATGAAACCCGGCATACTCCATGGTGATGATGGCTCAGAGGCTCTCAATGGATTCGTTGAGGGCCTGCTGCCTGGAGATGAGTTTTTTAATGATATACTGGAGATGCTCATTTCTCCCGACAGCGGTAATGAGGGATACGGCGGGTTTCCCATCCCTGACGGAGAGGGTTTTTCGAAGTTCAGGTATGTCACCAGGGGGAATGAGCTTTTCATGAATTTTTCGCTTTCCGCCCTCGGGAGCATGAACGTTTTTATTAAATCAGTGAACAGGTGCTTCACTGTGAGTATAGGATGCGACAGGGAGGAATCGGTTGAGGCCCTGGAAAAAAGTTCAGGCGAGCTGAGGCGTGTAATGTCTGAGAATGGCATTCATGAAACGGTAATCGGTTTTTTCAGCTCCAAAAAAATGATTGATAAATTGAGAGAGCTTTGCGTTGCTTTTCACGAAAAAAGCGGACTTGACCTGAAGATATAGTGGTAATACAAATGGACAAGGCTGTTGCAATTGAATACATGAAGGATGCACCGAGAATTGTTGCCAGGGCAAAAGGCGCGCTGGTAAAAAAAATGTTGAAAATTGCAGAACGTGAAAATATCACTATATATGAAGATCGGGACCTTGCCGAAGTGCTTTACAGGCTTAAAACAGGGGACGATATTCCGGAAGACCTGTTCGGGGCCGTTGCGGCAGTCCTGGCCTACTGTTACCGTGTTAATGACAGTTTCAGGAACAAAATAAATACTGCGGGATTGATTGATGGCTGATATGAAAAAAATACCTGTCGAGGACCTGAAACCAGGAATGGTTTTCAGCAAGGCAGTGTATATTGACAGCGACAACATGCTTGTTGCCCCAAACATCCCTGTGCGCGAGGATGATATAAAACGTCTCATGAAATGGGGTGTGAGCGAAGTTGAAACTGCGGGTACAATCGTCCAGAACGCGACTGTCAGGACAACATCTTCAGGCAAAATCGACCAGATAATAGAAAAGTACGAGTCACTGCTCGGCATGAGGAAACGCCTCATCGAGGTTCACAGCAACGCGTGTTATCTGATTGACCAGGTTTACACATCCACAAGGAAAGATATAAAGATAGACATTGCAGGGGTGCAGAAGGCCGTTAATGATATAATTGGACTTATCAAGGATAACAGCAACGTTTTCCTTTTCCTTAACGGGCTTGATGATGCAGAAAGGAATTACCTTGTGACACATTCGGTTAATGTCACCTTCTACTCGCTCATTATCGGCCAGGCCATGAACTACAACGAAAAGCAGCTCATTGAACTTGGCACGGGCACTATACTTATTGATACCGGTATGACAAAAATCCCGGTGTATATAATACACAAGCAGTCCAACCTTACTGACAGCGAATACCAGATGATAAAGGCCCACCCGCTCCACGGATATAAGGCGCTCATAGCATACACAGACCTGAACGAGCGTATAGGAAACATCTCTTTGCAGCACCATGAACAGTTTGACGGCAAGGGGTACCCCCGTGGCCTGAAGGGCAAGGAGATAGATGAGTACGCCAGGATCGCGTCCATTGCCGACAGTTACGAGGCGCAGATATCGAACAGGAGCTACAGGGAGAAACGCGGCGCGTACCATGCGATGAAAAACCTGCTGGCCAGCGGCGTGAACAAGTTCGATCCTGACATTCTTAAAATATTCCTGTCGCGCATGTCGGTGTATCCAATAGGTTCACTTGTTGAACTTAATGACGGCGTTATCGGAATAGTGATAGGTTCTGTCACAGAAAAGCCACTGAGGCCCATAATAAAAGTTATCCTCAACGACAAGAAAGAAAAAGTAAACGAGACACAGGTAATCGACCTGCTCTCGGACACCTCGAGATATATCTCCAAAGTCCTCAGCGAAAAGGAAGCGGGTATCAACCTCTTTGACGTGCTCTGGGGGTTCTGATGCCCGGCCCGAACAGGAGAAGTTGCGGAAGCGCCGGTGAAGACCTGGCATGCGACTTCCTGCGGGAAAAGGATTACACAATTATTGACCGCAATTACTATGCCGGGAAAACCGGCGAGCTGGACATTGTGGCGCGCAAAGGCAGCCTTGTTGTTTTTGCAGAGGTGAAGACAAGGAACACCGATGCATTCGGCGGCGGCATCTATTCAATATCGCAGGCAAAAAAAAGGACCCTGAAAAAATCAGCGGAACATTACCTGGTAAAAAACAGTCACCTCAATACAAGGGAGATGACATTCAGGTTTGACCTTATCCTTGTTCATGGCGGTACTGTTGAATGCGTTGAGGATATACTGAGGTAGAGTTAAAATCCCCGGAAGCTGTCGAGCATGATTGTAACCGGCCCTGAATT
>CAYTSF010000061.1:13538-18646 GCA_964440335.1 uncultured Leptospirales bacterium | reverse complement strand
CCCTGTACTTTGCGCCATCCTTCTCTTTATCCTTCCCCTTAACGACCTTCGATGACATGGAGCCATTGGCAGCAAAAAAGTTTCTCATCCTTTCGCGTGCACCGGCGTCCTCGTTCACCTGCTCTGCGATTATATCCATGGCGCCCTGTATGGCATCGCCGGCAGATGCAACTCCCAGTTCTTCATTGATATACTTCGATGCCTCGGAATCAACGCTGAACCTCTCCTGGGAAAAGATCCTTGCCGCCAGGGGTTCAAGTCCCTTTTCGCGAGCAATCATTGCGCGTGTGCGTTTTTTCGGCCTGTAGGGCAGGTATATGTCCTCAAGGGTTGACATGGTCTCAGCGCCATTTACCGCTGCTTCAAGTTCAGGGGTGAGCTTATCCTGTTCAGCAAGCGAGCGGAGTATGGCCTGGCGCCGCGCGTCCAGTTCCGCGAGCCCTGCGAGCCTGTCGCGCACCGCGATTATGGCCACTTCGTCCATGTTGCCGGTGGCCTCTTTGCGGTACCTTGCGATAAAGGGTACAGTGGCCTTCTCATCCAGCAATGCAGCCACTGCCTTTACCTGTTCAGGTTTAAGCTTCAGCCCGGCAGCGGTCTTTTTTATATTATCAGTGTCATGTGTCCCGCTCATCTAATTATCCTTTACAAAATTTAATACCGGTTACAGCCCCTGCTGCCAAAGGTCAAGCAGTTATTATGTCGGATTTTAATGCCTTCGGGTCCATGGAATTGAATCTGTTTTATAAAAAAATTTTTCCATTTCCGCCATTTCCATCGTTTATATTGCAGGAGGTTCAAATGGGCCGCAGGCATAACTTTCACGATTCCGGGTACAAAAAACTTTTCTCAAATCCCGAGATGGTGCGCCAGCTACTGACCTGCTTCGTTGACGAAAAATGGCTATCGATGATCGAATACAATTCGCTCGAAAGGATAGACAAAAGCTTCATATCCGACGAATTCGCAGAGAGGGAATCAGACATCATCTTCAGGGCGCAATTCTCAGGACGTGACATCTACATATTTATCCTGCTTGAATTCCAGTCAACGGTCGACAGGTTCATGGCGCTGCGCATGCTCAGGTACATACTTGAGCTCTACGAGTACCTTGTAAAGAACCACAGGTTGAGGTGCCTGCCCGCGGTTTTTCCCGTTATGCTCTACAACGGAGAAAAGAGGTGGACAGCACCGGCTGCCATTGATAAATTGATAGAAGCATCAATCCCGGAATTGTATATACCCCGATTCAGGTATTACAAAATTGCAGAGAATGAGTTCAGCAGGGAATTCCTGAAAAAACTCGGGAACTCAGTGGCAGCCCTTTTCTACACTGAGGGCTGTTCAGGCGAAGAGATGCATGATGAGATAAATACAATAGTCGATTTAATTAAGGATGAAAAACCAGGCGAACTGTCCCTGTTCATTCACTGGTTCAAGTACATGTTTCAACAGCGCCCTGAACTTGTTGATGAAATACGGGGAATAGAGGAGGCAAAGACCATGCTGAAAACATCGATCGAAAAATACGGAAAAAAGATAGCCAGGAAAGCTGAACTTGAAGGAATAGAGAAAGGCATACAAAAAGGCATACAAAAAGGTATGCAGAAGGGCATACAGAAAAAAGCAATTGAAACTGCCAGGGCACTCCTCAACGAAAAGATGCCCATGGAAAAAATCGCGCTGATTTCCGGGCTTTCAGTTGACGAGATTAAAAGACTCAAGTAGCAACATGAACGAATACTTTTACAGCCTCACACCTGACGCGGTCATAAACGCTGTTGAGCAGAGCGGACTGAGGCCCACGGGCCATTACATGGTACTCAACAGCTACGAGAACCGTGTCTATGACCTCATGCTCGATGATGAATCGCATATCATAGCCAAATTCTACAGGCCGGGACGTTGGACCGGTGAGCAGATACTTGAAGAGCACGCCTTCCTCCATGAACTTGCCGCAGACGAAATACCGGTCTGCGCGCCTGAGCCCTTCCCCGACGGGCGCACCCTTCACTCTTATGAAGACATTTACTTTGCCATATGGAAACGCACAGGCGGCCGCGTGCGCGATGAACTCAACGACACCGACCTGCGCAGCCTGGGACGCCTGCTTGCACGCATACACAACACCGGAGCAGCAGGAAGGGCCCCTCACAGGCTCACGCTCTCGCCTGAAAACTTCATCATTAAACCGCTGCAGTTCCTTGACGAAAAAAGGTTCCTCCCCCCGAACTGCCGCGACTTGTACATGAACACGGGCCATGAGGTCGCATCCTTATACCAGTCCCTCTTGCATGAAGTGCCGATCCACCGTATACACGGCGACTGCCATATAGGCAACCTGCTAAATGGAACTGACGGATGGTTCTTCCTTGACTTTGACGATTTCGTGAACGGCCCTGCTGTCCAGGACATATGGATGCTCGCCCCTGCCATGGATGCGGAGGGCAAACGGCAGCGGGATGTTCTTCTCGAGGGATACAGGGAGTTCAGGGACTTTGAAAATTCATGGCTGCGGCTTGTTGAGGTGCTGCGCGCGGTCCGATACATTCACTACGCCGCATGGATAGCCCGCAGGTGGGACGACCCTGCGTTCCCTGAAATCTTCCCGCACTTTGGTACAGAAAAATACTGGAACGATGAGACATCCGACCTTGTTAAACAGATTGATGTTATAAAAAAGAACCTTGACCCTGACGCGCCCGCACCTGAACCTGAAAAGGAACTTACGAATAAAGACTTCTTCTGGGACATGGAATAATCAGCTCCCCAGTGCCTCCTTGATCCTTTTCCAGAAGCTGCGCTTATCGATACCCCCCTTTATATAAACCGAGACAAGCTTTCTCACATCAGCAGGGAATGCGTTCCAGTACTTCTCGATCCATCCCGCAGGCATCCGCTCAATCTCGGACTGCTGCATCTGCCCCTGGCTGTAGAGGATGAACTGAACAACCATGCTCTTTATCATTTCAGGGGGCAGGTTAACTGCCTGCCTTCCGCCCTGCTGCGCGCCAGTGGGTACCATCTGTTCAACGAGGGCATCAAGTTCATCGGGCCTGATGTCGGGCTTGTGTTCACGGGCCATCTTCATGACAAGCTCCCTGGCCATGTGCTTTATGTTCGCGCCCGTAAGCCCCATCTGCTGGTGTATCTGCGCGGAGAGTTTACGCGCCATCTCTGCTGAATCAGGTACCGTATAACGCCTGCGGTTCTCCCGCTGTTTAAGGAGGCGCTCAAGTTCATCTATCTCTCCAGGAGAGGCATTATCCATAAAATCCCGGAGTATACGGCTGACCTCATCATCTCTTTTCAAAATATCCACCTGCCTGCATAGAGGAAGGCTATGCCAGCCCCTGAAAAAGTCAATTATTTTGCCAAGACCGGGTGAGGTAAAAGCCCCAGTCCCATTTTCAGCCGCAACCGCCGCTTTTAGCGGCCTTTGCCTGAATCTTCACCTTCTTCGTGTATTTGATCTCTTCAGGTACCCTCCCTTCATCGTTGACGGGATTTGCGAGCTTCAGGCTGCTACCGTACGCCCTTGTGAATATGTAAGCCAGTTCATCAGGCCCTGCTGGAGCCTTTTCGTTTTTCACGGCAACTGTGCTGTCCGCACCAAATACTGCTATCCAATTGTTTATTCCACCTTCAAGGATGTAGACATTCTGCACCCCGCTTACCCGGAGGAACCTGTACGCCTCAGTAGACAATCCCTCCCCATTGGACACAAGCACAATGGCAGTGTTGGGCTTCTCCTTTTTCAGCCCTTCAATAAGGTCATGGTCTTCAAGCTTTTCAGCAGGGACATTCTCAGCGCTCAGTATATGGAATATGTTGTAGTCCTTTTCACTGCGCAGGTCAAGAATCCGCGCCTTGAGCTGAAAGTTGTTCATGACCTCCAGGAGTTCACCGGGATGTATGTACACTTCGCGGCTCGTCAGCTTCTGCTGTTCGGCAGCGGGGAGCATCTTCCATCTTGCGTCAAGTGAAGGCTCTCCCTTTATGAGTATTATGACAGCAACCAGAACAAGCACCGCTGCGAATACGGGGTTCACGTGTTTTGCAGGATTAAGGGGGATATCCCTCCACGCCAGCTTTTCGCCGAAAAACTTTTCGCTGAGCCCCGCCCCGTAAAACATTGCAAGGGCCATGAGTATTACAAGTACTACTACAACTCCGGCATCAACACCAAAGAGGTCATAGAGCGTCAGCCTGCCATAATCCCCAGCGTTGTAGAACATCCCGAGCCCCGTGATGGACAGGCTCTCACCCAGCAGGAAGACCCCGAACAGGACCCCTGCCACGAAAAAGATTCCATCAATCTTGAAAGTTGAGGCCGCCACAATGGATGTACCGGGACAGAACCCCCCCACGATAAAACCTATACCCAGGATGATCCCCCCGATGATCTGCGGCCAGATATACGTCGTGTTGACCCAGACGTTGTCAAAGTTGAGCAGCCCGAAGGCCGAAAACAGGAAGATCAGCAGCATTGCCACGATGATCGCAGTGAACATCACCTTGAGAACGCGCATCTCTGTGAAGTAGAACTGAGCAGAGAGCCTGCGCGAATCACCGAAGCCCGACATCTCGAGAGCCATGCCGAAGCCTATGCCTATGGCAAGATAAACCATGTACCCCAGGAACTTTCCGAAAAGTGCTATTGAATCGTATGGTGCCATTGTACCCTCCTATAACCAGAGCCTGCGAACAAACCATGCGAGGATGTAACCCCCGCCGAAGACGCAGAACATAAATGCCCAGCTCCCAGCGGCGAGCACAGCGCCACCCGAAAGAGCCTGTCCTGAAGTACAGCCCCGCGCCAGCCTGGCGCCGTATCCCATTATGGCCCCGCCAATAAACGCGAAGAGCCACCTCTGCTTATCGGTAATATTCGGGCCGCGCCTTGTTTCTGGCTTCAGCCTTCCATTAATCAATCCGGAGATCATTCCGCCCAGGAAGGTCCCCGCGAACATCAGCACGGATCCCTTGTCAAGGGCGTTAAGTGTCCCGCCACCCTTTTCGGCAAAGTATGCGACGCGGTCAACGTGTGACGGCGCCACAAGGTCCAGCAGAAAAACCTGGATCCTGGTCGCGGCCTCGGATGCGCC
>CAYTSF010000061.1:0-13438 GCA_964440335.1 uncultured Leptospirales bacterium | reverse complement strand
TATGTTCAGAAGCACAACATAGGTTATCTGTTGCAGAGGGTTCAGTTTTTTCTCAGGAGTTTTTTCAAAAGGATGGGGCGAATTTTTAAATATTCCATAAGCATAATAAACTGCCTGGACAATCGCGTCGCTGCGGAAACCACGCTTTACACTGAAGTACTGGCGTATCTCACCGGTAGCTACATGGTAAAACAGTGACAGCCCTGCGTTGACCGCCACTATGAGCGCGAATGCATTGTGGACATCAACCGTGTTGTCGAACCCGAACAGGTCGAAGCTTCCGGCAAAATGTATCTCCAGCCCTGTAACAATGAGCATGATGACAGATATTGCCATGCCCCAGTGCCATACCCTTTCATACAGCGGGTAAATCTTGCGCGTAACGGTCTTCACATCGCGGCGTGCATGCCCCCTTCCGGCCATAAACCTCAGGGCCCCATGGCCCGCTGCACCGGCAACCGATGCCATGAAAATGACAAACCCCAGCACGTTGAGCCATGTAACGCTGCTGTACCCGAATATGTACCTGCCTGTGACCGATCCGTTTTTAACCAGCAGAAGCCCGCTGTCACCTTTCTCAACATCGCCGTCACCATTAAACAGCAGACCATTTGTCCCTTTAATACTGTCCGTTGCAATCCTGCCATCTCCCGGGCTGTAAGAAGCCAGCACTATGCCCTCGCCGAAACGTGAGCTCCCGGAATGGCATGAATAGCAGTCCCTCGAAACGGATTTTTCGTGACCAATACCGTGGTTGACCCTCCATGCTTCGGGCTCAACACTGACAAAGGGATCCTTTACCCCCAGCGAAGCAAGCCGCGAACTGATGAGCGCAATCTTTTCCGGCGTATCAAGCACAAGTTCCTCATCCTGCAGCACTCCGTCGCCGCTTTTATCAAACAGGCCGGTAACAGCGGTGCTATATCTGCCATTGTCCATGTATACCAGCCTTACAGTTTCAAAGGGGACCGGCTTTTTATCAGCATCAACCCATCTGCACCTTGTTATAATGTTCACCGGCGATATGCCCTCTCCCAGGCCCGCAATGGCCACGGAGCCGGGTTTCTCTTCCCTGTGAGAAAGGAGGTATGGAACATAACCCTCGTTGTATGCAGTATTCAGGTTTCCTGCATCAGCCCGGTCTATCCCCCTGAACTCGTAGCGCGGCCTGCCAGCTGATGTAACCACTGTCTCATCAGCCAGTTTAAGCGCGGGCCCGTAAAGCCTTGGCACGTGGCACGACTGGCAGGCCAGCACCGCGAAGTGACGTTTCTTGTATGGCAGAAAGTCGTGTTTCTTCTCAGGCGTATGGCAGGATCTGCAGTCTGCATTCACAAGTTTATGGTCAGGTATATAGAGGTACTTCCCTATGGAGTACGACTTGCGCGGGTCATTGGCCAGGTATTCCTGGTCAGACCTGCGCGTTTCCTCCCTGCGCGGGTCGTTGGCCGTGAAATGGCAGGACACGCATGCCACCTCGCGCTGGAGGTGGATGTCCCATGGAAACTGGAGCTTGTCGCGCCCCTTTATGTTCATATGCGAGCCGGAAATATTCTCCGGCGAGAGTATCTCACCGGTCTTCCATGTAAGGCTGAAATATTTTTCACCGCTTACATATGACAGTATACCCGGGTAGCCTTCAGGAATAAATACCGGGCTCCCCTTGACTCCCCCGGCGACGTGACATCGCAGGCAGTTATCATCAGAGGGTACGCGTATCCTTATTTTGTCCCTGTTAATTGTGCCGTTGGCATTAATATCTCCCCGGCCAAGCGGCATCACGCCCCCCTCCACATGGCACGCAACGCAGCCGATCTTCACATTATCGTTATAATGGCTGTTATGCTTATTGATAAACTGAGCGTTGTGGCATTCCCCGCATGTTCTCTCTTCAGAAAAATTTTTACCCGAATAGGTCCTGTTACCCGCAGCATCCAGGGGCAGGATTTCAGGGTGCATTACAAAACACTTGGGGCATGGCATTTTTTTTGCCGGCGCGCTCAATGCCGAATAGAAAATAAACGCCGCAGATGCAGCAACTGCTGATATTACTGCGATTTTCTTTTTCATTTAACTGCACCTCCCGCGAGAGTATCCCTGCCGCCCGAATCAATGGGGTCGTCCGGAAAACCGAGAGTCTGCCAGTTCATGCGGGAATAGGGGCCGTGACAATCATTGCACCTGAGCGCAGCATCACCCGCAGATACCATGTGCGAAAGCGGCCAGTACATGTCAGTCCTGGTGAATCCGTAACTTCCGCTGTACTTGATGCCCGATATCTTCTCTGACAACCTGAAGGCCTTGTCCCAGTTGAACTCGCTCCAGTATCCGCCATCGCCCGATGTGACGGGCTGCAGCAGGTGATTATATTTTTTATCATAGGGCTGCACAGCCCTGTGGACCTTGAAGGGCCAGATTTTCGCTGTCTTATCATAAATATCCCCGCGCGGCGGGTTGAGCAGCGTCACCCCTGACTGGTCAAGTTTGTCGTTCCACATGTAGCGCTCGATCGTCATGTTAAACCAGTAGTACTCCGGCACAAGGTCCCTGCCATAAATAAATTCCCCTTTAATCTTCAGGTAGGTGTGGAGATCCTCCCTGCGTCTGCTGTCACCGGCCTTTGACCAGTCCCAGAACATTTTGGTGGCTGCCCTCCTTGCGTATTTCGGAATGTGGCAGGTTTGACATGCAACAGACTTTATATGCGTGTTTATGCGTGAATCTTTATGCGGGTTCTCATCATGGCAATCGGTACATGCTATGCCGTTCCTGTGGTCAACGCTCACGGAGTATGCAGTCCCCTTTATATTGTGCCTTTCTGTTTTATGGCAGTCGATGCAGAGCATATTCCGGCTCATGTGCACATCCATGTCTGCGTTGGCATTGAGGAGGCTCTCATCAAGGTCGCCGTGCTTGACTCCCATTCCACCACCTCCGTAGTTGTGGCAGAGGCCGCAGTTCTGCTGCCTGGGGTATCCCACACTCTGCGCGGCAGTAAGAAGGTCAACGTTCTGGCTTGGCATGCCATATGCACCCTTGGAATAAGTGCCTGACCAGTCGTGGCATACAAGGCAGTCTACGTTTTCACTTTTAGTAAAATCATACGTTGCGTCCCTCCAGCCGTAACCTGCATGACAGCTGTTACAGGACTTCTCGTTCCCCTGCACACCAAGGCAGAAATTGTTGGGGAGGTTCTTTTTGCCGATGCTGAACATTCCATCATGTCCGGGGACCCTTACGTTTGACCTTTCCCATCGCCAGTGCGCCGTTTTTATAAAATCATCTGCGGCATCCTCGTGGCATGAAAGGCACTTCCTTGTAACATCCTGCGGTGTGGCGAATTTATCGTTCATCACAGGCGTGTGATTAAAATGCGGCCTGTAGAGCTTTACCTCAGACCATGGGTCTTTCGCGCTTGCCCCTGTTAAAAAAACTATGAGCGATAAAATAACCAGGAACCCCGCCAGACAGATTGATACAATTACCATCCTGCTTTTTTGTATCTTCATCAACTCACTCTCCGGAATGGTTAGTCTTTTATTATACCGTTCATGAAATGGATATACACTTGTTATTGTTCCCCGACCGCCTGCGACGGTAAGAGACATATAGCAACTGCGGAAAACCATCTTCTGACATGTATAATTACCTTTTCAATATGAACCTATTATAATACAGGCTGAAGCCATGTTCAAATTATCAGAGATATTATAGAAGTCAATTAAATAATTAAATATTAAACATCTTGTGCTTAATATTTCTTGACAAGGGGTAATTCCGGAAATATCTTACATTAAAATTGACTTGTTGCAAAACTCCTTTCTGCGACGGTTGGTGAGACTGCCGAACCATTGGCAGGATTGCCCCTGCGGGACTTTTTTTCGGGGGCTTTGCCCCCCGGCCCCGGTTTAAAAATGAGAAAAACAACAAGTTTAATATACTAATTCACCCTGTGACAGAATGTAACACATCCTTAAATGAAATGATAATACAGTGAGGATTTCAGATGGCAGCAATATGGAAAAAAATCAAACAGAAAGCCGGGACTGGCGAATCGCGCGTATCAAAGCTTATCGATATTGTGGTAAAAGTATACGAAGGCTATTCTTTTGAAAATAGCGTATACAACAAGCTGGTAAACACGGTAAAGGTCTTTGTGGTTTCCACACGGAAGTTTCTTGTTGATGACTGCCTCACAAAGGCATCTGCCATAGCATATACGGCCATCGTCTCACTAATTCCAACCCTGGCCGTGGGCCTGACCTTCCTTTCGCTTTTTTCCAGTGAAAACAACAAGGAGGAACTCTTCCGCAAAATTTCTCTCTTCATGACAGAGCACAGCATTACAAATGTCGATTTTGTGCTCGATGCGATTTCCGGGCTCATAGACAACGCCGCAAAAATAGGAATAATAGGCACCATCGTCATGGTCTTTTCCGCAACCGCAACATTGCGCGCTTTTGAAAACTCCCTGAACAGCATATGGAAGGTCAAACAGGGGAGGTCGCTCTTTCAGAAAATTATCTATTACTGGGCGGCACTGACTCTCGGCCCGGTGATGCTCATCTCCGGTACTACCGTTGCGACGATGCTTTCAAATATTTTTTCATCGGCCAACTACAACTCCGCAGCTGTCTATGAAGGGAAAATGTGGATAACAGGCAACAAGGGGACCATCGCAACCACCGAGATGAATAAAATCAATGTCAAAAAAATTGATGAAAACAGCTATGATTATGAAAACCAGCGCATCTTCACATACAAGGCACAGGACACCCAGTTCAATGAGGATGAGGTAAGGCTCGACAGCCTTGTCCTTGCGAAAACGACATATAACGACATACAGTTCATCGACAACGAGGGATGGATTGTCGGAGAGAAGGGGATTATCCTTCACACCAGGGACAAGGGGAGGTACTGGTCCATATCAAAATGGGGGGAATTCAACCTGACAGATATTCATATGATCGATAAAAACCGGGGTTTTATAGTTTCAGAAAATGGAATTATCCTGGCTACCGAATCGGGCGGATGGCAATGGAAGGTAATCGACACAAAGGACAACACTGTCGATTTTACCTCAATATCATCCTATGGCAGCATGCTGCTCATAACCGGTACCAAAGGTAAAATCATGCTGTCGGGCGATTCCGGTACAAGCTGGACGCCAATGACGCTCAACGAGGCCAAACGGAAGAAGAAACTGGTCAACCTGAACAGCGCATTCATCATAGACGGAAGAGAGATATGGATCACCGGCAACGACGGGGTCCTGCTGCACACAAAAGACAGCGGAGCTACATGGGAACAGGTCAGGTTCAAAGACTATAACTACTACGCAGTGTTCTTCAGCAGTAAAACAGAAGGATTTGTCGCAGGGGAAAACGGCCTGCTGATACATACAAAAGACTCCGGTCTTAACTGGAGGAGCGAGACCCTGCCCGCATTCAAGGTTAACAGGATCTTTAACGCGTCAGGCATGCTCTGGGCAACTGGCAACGGCGGGACGATCCAGAACTCAAAAGACAGCGGAAAATCATGGGACGGGATATCGGGCAAGAGCTTCTTCGCTGTTATCATAAACTTCTTTGCGCCATTCCTCTTCATCTGGCTCTTCTTTCTCATGGCCTATTCAACGCTGCCCAACACGAAGATTCCCTTCAAATACTCGGCTATCGGCGCTGCATTCACCGGAGCCATATGGGTAATCTTCATACTGCTGTTCATAATCTACATCAAGGCCTTCGCGCAGGGTACATTCGCCATATACGGCACCCTGGCATCAATACCACTCTTCCTGCTCATGATATACACCTCGGCTCTCATTGTACTGTATGGCGCCGAGGTATCATTCACACTCATGCACCCGGAAACCTACGTAAGCCTGAAGGATATATTCGAAGAGGACGAAAAAGTAAACATGTTCTACGGCCTGGCAATACTGCAGCTCATTTATTTCAGGTTTGAATCCGGAGAGGGCGCGACTGACTATTCGGAAATCATTAAAAAAACCAGATGCGAAGCGACTGATCTTGACTATTTCATCAAGCTCTTCCTGGACCGCGGATTGATAATGAACGACCCTTCGGGCAATCTCATTCCGACTAACTCATCAACTAACATAAAGCTTACCGAGCTGTTTGACCATATCAACGAGGCCCAGATTGAGATACCGGCAAGCTTCAGGAAAGGTGCGTTTAAAAATAACGTGAAGGAACTGTTCGACAAGCTTAAACTTAACAGGGACAAGGTACTTGGAGAGATGACGCTGAAAGACCTGATACTATAAGTAATCCGGTGGCAGGTTAACGGTCAGATTCCCTGATCCTGTCCCGATCCAAAGGACACCTGAATCTCCCGCCTGTCTTTATGCAGGAGATTCAGGTGTCCTTTTTTTATTGCATGGACGAATAATCACAAGCCCTGAACCGGTCTTTCCTGAAATTCCCGGAATATTATTGAGAGTAATATCCGAAGATAAATGGTATGACTATCTGTTCACCCTTCATATCATCCGGCACCTGCCCGAAATTCTTTGACATCTTTATTGCATCAATACAGGATGAATCAAGGGCATTGTTGCCGAGAGAATCCAGTATCTCGACCTTGATAACGTCCCCTGCCCTGTTCATGACGAAGTAGAGTTTGACCCTCTGGCTCGGGATAGCCATGATCCTCATGCTGCCGGGCGCGTACCCCCCGATCCGGACATTTGCCATCATTGGAGGGTACCAGTTGGAAGCGATCTTATTTTTCATTGCCCTGAAGTAGCTGAAATCCTTAAACTTCGCCGTGTTATACGAAAAAACTTTATTGTTGTCATAGTAGAGGGCGTTATCCATGGTGACATCGTTTTTATCAGGGATAGCAAAACCTTCCATGGAAGAACCGCTTCCCGTATCCCTTTTATAATCAGCATGGGCAATGGTCACCGGCGTTTCGTATTCCACTGAATCCACTTTCTTTTTATCTGCAGATCCGCCAGGGCCGCCCCTGACCCTGCCCTGGTCGCCCCTCTGACCGAACCTGAAATCCATGGAATTGTTAAGCCACCGGTTTCCCTTTTTCTTCGTTATATACCCCCTGGCGGATGAATCCCTGTCAGAGAGCAGGGTATTGCGGTCAATGACCCTCGTATCGTCCTGGTTTATATTCACAATGATGTCCCGGCCCGCGAGCTGACCGGCCCAGGGCATGTTTGCGACAGCCTCGGCCTGTCTCTTTCGCTCCATGAGGGTCATAACGCCTGTTGTATCAGGCAGAAGCCAGAAGGAGATTACAATACAGTGGATGAAAAAAGATATTATCAGTAGTATTGGCAGGTTTATTCTGTAAAATTCTTTCATGAATTATTAGAATTGTGGCGCAGGTTTTTGTTACCCGGAAATAGAAGCAGCGCCTGTGCTTCAGAACCAGG
Source organism: uncultured Leptospirales bacterium (assembly GCA_964440335.1). Classification (GTDB taxonomy): domain Bacteria; phylum Spirochaetota; class UBA4802; order UBA4802; family UBA5550; genus JAAYBQ01. Next base: position 6,021 of record CAYTSF010000061.1, on the reverse strand, counting down.
CGCTGCTGCATATCTGCTATTTATTCGCTTCCTCTTCGAGCTGCTTCTTGCGGTCTTCGATTATCTTGTCAGCCTCCCTTCCTGAAATCGGGTCATAATGGGAGAATTCCATTTCGAAGGTGGCCTTACCGCTTGTCATTGCGCGCAGGTCTGTACTGTACCTGAGCATTTCGGCTTCAGGAACTGTTGCCCTTACTATCTGGATGTTGCTTGCTCCTTCCTGGCTGTCCATGCCCAGAACACGTCCCCTCCTGCTGGTGATGTCGCTCATGATATCACCCATAAATTCCTTGTCTGCAAAAATCTTTACATTCATAATCGGCTCAAGAAGCTGCGGACCTGCCGCTTCCATTGCCAGTTTGAGTGCTGAGCGGGCTGCGATCTTGAAGGCCATCTCTGATGAGTCAACGTCATGGTATGAACCGTAGTAAAGTTCAGTCCAGATATCAACTATCGGGTATTTGCCGAGTACACCCTCATCAAGACCTTCGCGAAGCCCTTTTTCAACGGCGGGTATATACTGCTTTGGAACGACTCCGCCCACGATGCTGTCAACAAATTCAAAGCCCTTGCCTCTTTCAAGAGGTTTGACCCTGAGGTAAACATCACCGTACTGCCCGTGTCCCCCTGACTGTTTCTTGTGTTTGTACTGTGCTTCAGCCTTCTTGGTTATTGTTTCCATGTATGCTACCCTGGGAACACGCGTGATAATATCTATCTTGAGTTTTTCTTTAAGATTATGCAGAATAAGATTAAGCTGCATCTCACCCATACCCGAAAGCACACTCTCGGCGGTTGATGCATTATAGGCGTATGTAACAGTCGGGTTTTCGTCAACAGCCCTGTTCAGGAACTGCCCGATCTTGTCCTCCTCACCCCTCTTTGCTGCCTCAATAGCATATGAAAATACCGGCGTTGGCAGCTTGATGACCGGAAGTATAACCGCATTGCCCTTGGGGTCACAGATTGTGTCGAGTGTTGTTGTTTTATCGAGTTTCACCAGTACACCGATATCTCCGGTTACAATTTTAGGCATATCGTTCTGCTTGTTACCTATCATTGAGAAAATTTTAGTAACACGCTCTTTTGTGTTTTTTGTTGAATTGAGTATTTCGCTTTCAGGATTGATCTGGCCTGCGATAACCTTGACGTAATTGAATCTTCCGGCGTACTGGTCAATTGCTGTTTTCCATACTACTGCTGCCAGGGTACCTGCGGGATCGCACTTCACATCAACCTCTTTATCTGCATGGACCTGGTCGTGTCCCTTGTAAATTTTTTCTGTATCAGGCGCGGGAACAAAATTCTTTATTACCCGCACAAGGTTCTTGATACCAACAACCTTCTGTGATGAACCGCAGATTACCGGTGTCAGTTTTGCGTTCTTGAGCTGAGCAGTAATACCGAATATTATCTCTTCCTTTGTGAGTTCCTCGCCTCCAAGGAACTTTTCGATAAGGTCATCACTGCCCTCAGCGGCAAGCTCAACAAGGTTCATCCTCTCTATCTCTGCAAGCTCCCTCTGGTCAGCCGGAACTTCACCAACTGTAACGTCTTTGCCGTCGCCCTTGGGAGTATAGAGTTTCATTTCGAATGTGTCGATTATACCTTTCAGGTTTTCACCTTCACCGTTGGGGAGACAGAGGGTCGCCACGTTAACGCCCAGGCTGCTCTTGAGGTTTTCGATGACCTTCTCGTAGCTTGCCCTCTCCTTGTCCATCTTGTTAACAAAAATTATTCTGGGTATGTTATTTTCTGTAAGATATCTCCAGGCCTTTTCTGTTTCGATCTGCACGCCGTCAACAGAGTCTACTACAAGTACCGCAGCCTCAACGACCTGGAGGGCTGCCCTCTGGTCGCCAACAAAATCGGCTGTACCGGGCGCGTCAATTATGTTGATCTTCACATCCTCGAACTCCACGAAACCCATGGAGCTTTTTATAGAAATTTTCTTTTCCTTCTCATCTTCATCGAAATCAGACACAAGGGTGCCGCTGTCAGCGCTTCCCATCTTGTCAATTTTACCGCCTACGAAAAGCATTGCATCGAGCAGAGTTGATTTTCCTGTTCCCCCATGTCCTATTATCGCCACGTTCCTGATCTGCCCGGTTTTATACTCCTTCAACATTAAAGAACCTCCTGGATTATCTCTTCGATTATTTTTTTTATATAAATGATTATCACTCCCGGATTCCGGCCGCCCGTTAGAGGGCACTGGTAAATGATACCATGTCAGCATTATCTAATAATACAGGCCTGAAATTGAATCCTTATACGCGGAAACTGCCCCGGACGAAACAGAAGCAGCCTGTGCGAAACGATTGACAATATTCCATGAAAAACTATAGATGACCTTTTTTTTTGTAAAGCCTTTTATTTACAATGGCGGGGATATGCCCGAAAATTACATTTAATTCCTTATAAAGAGCCATTTCACCACTTTAACAACACCATATATTACATAACCAAGCGGGCCCGGCTTGACCTCCTCCTCTACATGAACAGTTATGGTTGAATACTTCGCAAGATGCGAAAGCCTGTTGATTCTTCCCTTTAACTCCTCAATCTCTCCGTTAAGCCTTTCGAGCTCGCGCTCAATCTCCAGCGCAGCATGAACATTCTCCGCCTTCTTGAGCAGCTCCAGGTACCTGTCGCGCGCCTTGAGCTTGTTCTCAAGCCTTATCTGCGTGTCCCTGTAAACCTCCGTTACATCCTCGCTGAAAACATTTACCTCAACATCGTCACTCATCTTTTTTATCTCTTCAATGGCCGGTTCGAACTTGTCGGCCTCGACCCTTATTACAACCAGCTCTGAGGATGTGCTTACAACGTATCCGCCATACTTTGCGGCCAGGGCAGCGACCTGCGCCGACAGGGCAGCGGTATCTTCTGTTTCAATTGTTATCTCGGCGTTAAAAATAATAACCCTGGAACCGGAGGTTCCATCCTTAGCCTTTGACCCGTCGATCACCTTGCTGCCGTAAATATCTCCGCCTGTTTCTTTCTGGTTGTACGCACCTGATCCGCATGCTGCAAATAAAGCAGCGAGTATTACAAGGCTTGCAGTTTTAATCAATTTCATTGGATCCTCCGATTTTAACTGGATATATAATAGTTATATCCGCATTTTCAGGCAATATTATCTTCGCTGTCACCTTTTGTTTTTCTCATTTTCACAAACGCGATTGCGGCAAGGACACCTGTAAAAATAATTGCCATGTAGAGTACCACATCACCGGCCCACGTGTATATTGTATTTATGTTCCTCGAAGGGTATATGGCTCCTGTCATGTGGCCGCTCTTCAGGTAGGGCATTGTTGCAGTAACCCTCCCCTCGGGGTCAATAAACGCGCTCACCCCGTCATTGCCTGCGCGGACCACCCATAGCCCGTTTTCAATGGCCCTGAACACTGCAGCGGAAAAATGCTGGTAATGCCCTCCATAGCTGTCTGTCCACCCATCGTTTGTTATGTTGACAAGAAAATCCGCGCCTTTGCGCCTGTACTCCCTGCATAGCCTGTAAAAAATCCCCTCGTAACAGATGAGTGCGCCGAAATTCAGGTTTTTCACATTGAAAAGTTCCGGCTTTCTGCCCGGTATAAAATCCGAACCGCCGTAATATGTTGTGAGCCTCTTAATAATAGGGAACCATTTCTCGTAGGGGAACCACTCGCCGAATGGCACAAGGTTTATCTTGGGGTATGTCTGCACGACCTCGCCCCTGCCGTTTATGAGCACTGCGTTGTTCTGGGGATAGAGTCTCAGGGAGCGGCCCGTCTTCCTGGGCACAACACCAATCTCCCCGGTCAGAAGGGGTATACCGGAGGCCTTTATATAATCTTTAAGACGCGCGTCAAAATCGTCATACTCTCCGGTCATGGCCCTGTAGGATATGAATTCAAGCGTGGCCGACTCCGACCATATAACAAGGTCAGGGTTGAGCTGCCGCGCCCCCTCGGTGTGTTTAATAAGCTCCGCCAGGTTGTAAAACTTTTTACTGTCCCAGCTGTCCCAGGGCGAGATGCATGTCTGTATTACACCGATTTTAAGTTCGGGCGACGGCGTATCCTGTTTATGCGAGTATACCCTTTCAAGGCCGGCGGCTGTTATGGCAACGACCAGTAGCATTACAGCAATAAAGTTTATGCGTTCAGCAAGGGCCGCATCACCGGGCATCCCCCTCCCCTTTTTCATGGAATAAACCATGTCTGTGAGAGTGATGTTGAACAGGATAATAATAAAATTTATGCCGAGGATCCCCACAACTGATGCGGCCTGGATGAAGGGCGTAAAGGCGTACTGAGAGTATCCCACATAGGGCCAGGGGAACGCAAGAAATCCTACGGACTGTATGAAATCCACGATAATCCATACCGAAGGATATATAAGAGGCCGCAGCCGGGTAAACTTCCGCGAAAGGAACTCCGCCGCCATGATCTTGATGGTGAAGAAAACCGAAAGGCTCGGGATGAGGAACACGACTATGACAAAGTAACCGCCGGGTTCCTTGGCGCCGAAGTTTCCCACCCAGCCGTAGGTCAGGTAATTCCCCACAAGACCGGTGAGGAACGAAGAGAGCATGATACCCCTCATATCCTTATCCCGTACCGAGCAGAAAAGCGGAACCAGGAAAATCCATGCCAGGAAATAAGCGTACCTGAGCAGCACAGTTTCATATGAAGGGAACGACAGGAACATGAGCAGGGCGGTAAGCAGGTAATAATAGCTGCCCGCTATTTTTTTTAGTTTATCCATAAAACTCCCGTTATATCCACAACTTTATTTTGCGAGACAGTTCGGACCTGCGTTCCTCGCAGGCCCTGAAACCCTCTGTAATAATTTCATAGGCGCGGTAAAAATCCATCGTGCCGTACGACAGAAGAGCAGGTTCCAGGAGTACCGTGGGTCGGTAGTCCCTGAGCATGTTCTGCGTGTTCACAAAACCCATGATATCAATGGACTGCGACATCACCTCGAATATGCTCGGATAGAACTGCTTCTCCTCCTTTTTTGCCTGTTTTTTCGATATCCACTCTTCAACATTTTTAAACCATGCCCGGTAGGGCTTTTCATCGGGGATGGAGACCCCCCTCCTGTCATCAACTGTTTTCATATCATCTTTGCGTTTACCGATCCCCAGGCGTTTCTTCTGCCGTTTTACAAAATCAGTCATGGGTGAGATTGGAAGACCCGGATGCAGGTTTGAGGCAATGGTAAATCCCGCTCCCATCTTATACGCAACGTCAACAGGAAGAGGATTGGCAACTCCGCCATCTATTAAAAAGGAATCACCATAAACTACCGGAACGAATACGCCGGGTATGGAAACACTGGCGCGCACGGCCTCGAGCACGTTCCCCTTCTTAAACACAACAGCCTCGCCTGAATAGTAGTCGGTTGCTACGATGGAAAGCGGGACCTTCAGCTCCTCAATCTTTGCATCAGCCGGTATATACTTTGCCATGAACTTCACAAAATCGTTACCCTTGAGTAGCCCGGACCTGGGGACTGTAATGTCAAAAATCGAAAAGAGCTCCTTCTTCGAAAAGCCGAGCATGTCCTTTTTCAGCTTCTCCAGGCTTCCACAGCAGTAAGCGGCCCCTACTACGGCCCCTATGCTTGCACCAGCGATCATGTCAACCGGTATACCCATGCCCGTAATATACTCGATCGCTGAAATATGCGCAAGGCCCTTGGCCCCGCCGCTGCCAAGCGCAAGCCCGACCTTTCTGTTCCTGAATACCTTTAACGGATTAAACATAATGTCACCTTATGGCTGATTGTTTTAATCCATGCAACGGGCCGGTCAAATTATTTTTCAGGTGATGATGTGTTTTATTTCCACGCAGCCTGATCATGCAGTAAAAGAAATGCGGCAGGTTTCCATATTATCCGGTTTTAACGTCTATACCGGGTAAAAAAAATTCCGGTGATTTAAGGAATAAATTCTTTAAAACATTAAAAAATGTTGACACTTACAGGTGGTCGATTAAGTTTGCTTCACGATCGCGCGGTGGAGCA
>CAYTSF010000060.1:0-18736 GCA_964440335.1 uncultured Leptospirales bacterium | reverse complement strand
AGAAAACCGAATGTAATCTGTTCGAGCTGCGTATACGCGGCGTAGAAAGTATACTCATCGGGCTTAGTGAATGATGCACCTTCAGGGGGCTTGTAGTATGTGACTATGTAAGCGCCAATGCCCCACTTTGTATCAGGAGTGTAATATGGTGCAGCTATTGGCGCTATGCCCCAGCCGGTTTCATCCCCGGCATAGGCTGGCAGAACAATGCAGAGTACTGTCAATGCGGCATTAAAAAATCCCATAAAACATTTTTTCATAATATTACCTGTTTCAAATATGCAATGGTATGAAAAAAATGTCAAACGGTTGATTATTAGACCTGTTTCCTTTCTTGTTTTTTTACCAGGTCTAAGGGGCGGAGCCTCTTAAAAAAGCCCCCTTCGGGCATTCTGAAAGTATCAAACGCCAGTTTGGAAACAAGCCTGTTATTTATCGCGCAATAATGTTACTTCGCTGTAATTCACACCGGTTCTTTATTAATTGACATGAATGGCCGCTGCGATTGATAACTCCGGAAGAAGCACCGGGTTTATGGAGATTATTCTATCGCCAGGGGAGGACTGCTGCCATGAAAATCGAAGTTTTTTCTGAAATGTACAGGCCCGGAACTATCAGGTTATGGGAAAGGTGCAACCTGTTGTTTCCGGGGAATGATCCTGACTACGATATTACGCTGAAGATGAATTTTCAGCCTCAACTCTTCTTTGTCGGGCTTTCCGGTGACAGTGTCATCGCCTCGCTCATGGCAGGTTTTGACGGCCACAGGGGGTGGCTGAACTACCTGGGGGTTGATCCCGACTTCCGGGGCAATGGTTATGCCCGTGCCATTGTTGCCCATGCCATTGAAAAACTCAGGGCAATGGGATGCCCCAAGGTCAACCTGCAGGTGAGGAACTCAAACCTGGGGGTTATTGAATTCTACAAAAAATCCGGCTTTAACATTCACGATGTGACCTGCATGCAGAAAAAACTATAAAGATGATACTGTAAAAAAAGGTTTACAATCATTGCACCTTTATAATAAATGAACGTACCCGTCGCACCGCAGGCCGGGGCGATAAGCATTGACCTGGCAGTCCCGGCAAAACAGCAGGCTGTTAAGGATTATTTTCAGTATCAGGACAAACCCGATGAAAGAAACATTTGATAATGACGACATGAACCAGGATGACTTCAGCAGGCTCCTGGAGGAATCACTTAAAGTAAAAGATAACTTTGCCCCCGGTGATAAAATTTCAGGAACAATCGTGCTGATAAACGAAGAGAGCACTTTCCTCAGCCTGACCGGTAAAAGTGAGGCTGTGATCGATACATCAGAACTGCGCGACAAGGACGGCACACTGAAGTACAAAAAGGGTGAAAGGATTGATGCATACATCGTTTCCATGAACCGCGGCGAGACCAAGGTGACACTGAGTATCGGTAAAGGTAACGTAAACTCCGAGCTTCTCCTCACCGCCTACCAGAATATGGTACCACTTGAGGGGGTTGTTACAGCAGAGGTCAAGGGTGGATTCAACGTGAATGTTTCAGGTTTCAGGTGCTTCTGCCCCTACTCCCAGATAGACACCAGATCCTCCGAAGACCGGGCGAAATACCTCAACAAAACCTTCACATTCAGGATTCTCGAATACAAAGAGAACGGCAAAAACATTATCCTTTCACGGCGGGTACTTCTCGAAGAAAACCAGAAACAGAGGGAGGATGCCGCAAAGGGATCCATGAAGGCGGGTGACATGATCGAGGGTTCTGTCAAATCTGTTAAGGATTTCGGCATATTTGTTGATCTCGACGGAATCGAAGGGTTTATCCCCAGGTCGGAAATTTCATGGTCACGCACCGGCAGTGCATCGGGCATTAACGCTGGCGACAGGATCAGGACCAAGATAATCGCCATCGACTGGAACCAGAAAAAGATCACCCTCAGCATCAAACAGCTGTCAGACGAACCCTGGTCGCAGATATCAAACTTTTCAGAAAACCAGACCCTTAACGGCAGGGTCTCAAACATAATAACCCAGGGCGCATTCGTTGAACTGGCGCCGGGACTCGAAGGGTTCATCCACATATCGAGGATGAGCACTACAAAGAACATCAGAAAACCTGAGGATGCGGTGACCATAGGAGATACCGTAAATGTCAAAATCCTTTCGATAGACACCGCAGGCAAAAGGATATCCCTTGAACTGATTACAGGGGAGGCTGACCCGTGGCAGCAGCCTGTGGATTCCATGCTCACAGAGACGCAGACCGGGATCGTTGAAAACATTAAAAATAACGGCGTCACAGTGCGCCTTACAAACGGCATGCTGGGTTTTGTACCCAGGGGTGAGCTGATGCAGGGTGCCGATATGCAGAAAAAATATCAGGCAGGAAGCGAGATAAGGCTTGCAGTCAAGGATATGGACGCCGCCTCCAGGAAGATGGTGCTGTCAGAAAAGGCAGTATACAAGCTTGAGGAGGAGAAGGAGTTTAAATCCTTCATGAAAGCCGGAGCGGATACTTCTTCGTCAAGCCTGGGCAGTCTCTTCAAGGATAAATTCGACGAGCTTAAAAAACAGGTAAACTAGGTTCCATGATTAAACTGATTAATGGCTTCGTTGTGGAATACTCGGAGGATTTCGACAAGTTCTTCCAGAGTCTGCTCGAAGCCATAATCTTTGAATCAAAACAGGTTTCTGTTGCAAAAAAAAATAACGCGTCAGAAACAAGGAGCGAGAGGGACATCTTTCTCCAGGAGATCATGGACAACTGTATCTATGTGACTCACCAGCTCTTCACCCTCTACCAGAACGACGAAAAGCTTACAAAATTCATAATCACCGGCTTCATCTTCAACAGCATCATGCTCTCACTGCCGGGATACAGCCAGGTGGTCAAAATGCCGGGGAGTGGCGACGGAGATACAGTTCACTGATCAGTTAAGCATTGCAAGGAGCTGTTCTACTGCGGCAGTATCAATTCTCTGAAGCCTTTGGGCAATTGCTCCGGCTTTTTCATTTCTCTTAATGTCAATTTTCAGGGTCAGGAAATCCCTTTCAAAATATTCCGGAAAATCCACGCTGAGCCCTGGTGAGACAAGGCCTGCCACCATTCTGTCTGCCTGCACTTTCTGCTTCGAATAATGCGGGAACCTGAGCCTGAATATTTCATCAAAAAGTTTTTTATCATCCACCCTGTCTTCACCCGTAAATCCGGGCAGGGTCACAGCATGGGGCATTGCCGCAAGGTCAAAGAGATACTCAACGATCATCCTGAACACCCCTGCACGGACCTGCATTGAACTTACCCAGGTATCCATTTCGCAGATCATCTCCGCAGGAAGACTTGCGATATCCCTGATTACCCTGAATCCTATATCCTTCATATCTATGTAATCCCGCAGGGACAAAGGGAGGGCCATGATCCGGTCAACGAAATCATTTTTAAGGAGTTCGTCTGATACGTTGAGAACATTTTTACAGAAGAAGTTCATGTCAGGATACCTGAAAAAATCGCGGGCTGCGGCAAGAGACTTTATCTTCCCGGCAGGCCCCACCTCCCCCCTCCTGACCTTGAGGGCTGTGTTCCGGACAAACAACTCCATATCAGGTTCTTGCAGGATACCGCACCTTACACCGCTCACTCCGAGCTGCCTTAACATACTCAACCTGTTGTGACACGTAAACGCCGTGAAAGAACTTCCGTCCCTTACAATGAGGGGAACTTCAAGCATCCCGAGTTCCCTGATCGATTGTACCAGGCTCTCTGCCGGTTTCTGCCTGCTGACCCTGAAGCAATTGTTATCCGATATGTCAGCAATGCTTACAAAATCATAATTGATATTTGCCATTATTTACATAAGTCCCCTGAGCAGTTTTGCCAACTCCGAGGGATAAATGACAACCACCTTGCCCAGGTTTTCAAGGGCTTTTTCGCCAGCATCGGTAAGAGGGGATGTTGTGATAAAAAAACCCTGCTTTGCCTTCATGTCATTTACCGCCTGGGCAAAGTTTCTCAGGGGGATCTCGCCAATACCGGTCCCCTTCCACCTCCTGACCCAGACGAGGGTCCTGAGTTTTGTATCCCTGGTTCGGCCTATGAAGTCCACACCGTCAGTGTCCTTGTAGGTAGTCAGTATCTCATCAACAGTTATGCCAAGTTTCTCGCACATCCTGTTGGAAATGATTCTGAACATTTCGTTGTCAAGCTTGTAAAAATCATCAAAATCAATATTTTCCGCCTTTGCCTCAACAGGCGAATCAACGGACTTCCTCTCGCGGCCTGTTGTGGTTTTTACCGAAGAAATTATGTTAGCTATATCAAGTGGTTCTTCACTTTTGAGGCCGCATATGTCCCAGATGAAATTATCAGGGAATGCCTTCTCCTTCCAGTATGTAATATCGTTGATTACAGACCTTACATCTTCACCTTTCATGCCGGGCTTAACATCCATCTCCTTGCGGAGCCTGGTGATCAGGTCCTGAATACTGTTATAGTTCCTGTCAATATTGTAAAGCTGGTTCCAGCAGGCATACGCCTGTTCGGTTTTGTCATCTGCCAGATAGGTAAACCCGAGGTCGTACATTACAGTTTTCAGTTCAACGTCCCAGCCGTTTGCTATGCACTGTTCCTTGATGTCCTCCATGTACCTTACAGTGAGCTGGGTTTTCTTTACATCGATATAAAGAAATGCCAGGAGCCTCTTTGCGATAAAGAGTGCGTTTTCATCATCTGAATTGTCATTAACCATCTTCGCATAGTTGACTGCAGTTTTATAATCCCGTTTCTTGTAGAGGGCAAAGGCCATTGCCAGATTGGCTATGTCTGAATGAGGCTCCAGCACCAGGGCCTCTTTGAAGAAATTTGCCGCCTCCCCGGTCCTCTGGCTCTGGAGGGCTGCCATACCTGCGCCAAAAAGAATTTCAAAATTTTTTTTCTGAAGCTTCGCAAGAAGTTCCAGGCACCTGTATGCCGTATCAAACTGCTCCTGCCCCAGGGAAATGAACCCCACATGATAAAGCGCTTCTGTATCACTGGGATAGTCTCTCAGCAGTTCAAAATATTTTTCAAAACTCCTGACGTACTCCTCCCTCTTCATGTAAAGCTGAGCAAGCAGTTTATATACATCGCTTTTATCAACCTCTGAATTAAAAAGATTTATCTCGACAATCTTCTCAAGATGCTGTACAGCCTGGTCGATCTTCCCCTGCCGGAGGTAGAGGCCCGAGAGCTTGTTATGTATAGAAATATCCACGGGATGTGTTTCAAGTACCCGCCTGAATTCTATTATTGCCTCATCAATCCTGTTGCTGCTTAAAAATGCTTCGGCCTTATTGCGGGGATTAAACCTGGGCGCAAGGTAATAAAGATAATAAACTATTATCCCCAGTATAACAACAGAAACTACCAGCAGCGGAACCAGCATATTACTACCATGAATCCATCATTTTAATAAATAAGAACATATCATTTATATGATCGGCATAAACGGTTATGAAATCAAAACAGTTTTTTATAATCAATAATGCTCTTTGTAGCGCGGACATATGCGGTTCTGCCTGCGGCATTTCATAACACAATTTGCAGCAATGCAGTATTCATTGGAGCTGTCCATTATCCTTTGACCGGAAACCCGGGATAAAAAGGCGGGATTTACTGTTTCAGAGTATCTGGAACCTGACAGATGAAGGCCATCCGTTTATCAGGTAACTGTGGTTGATCTTCTTTTTAAGAATAAAATCGTCACCCTCAATTAATTTTGTATCGTATGGCAGGTTTATCCTGATATCAGAGGGTATGTACTTGGGAAGCCCGGTAAATATAATCTTTATCTCTGTCCCCGTTGTTTCCATTGTAAATGAAAGCATTCCGAACCTGGAAGGTGCATTTTCAATCTTTATTTTTCCGCCGGGATTGAACATTTTTTCATCAGGGACCGGAAAGAGCTCAAGCCTGTCTGTTGAATCAATAAAGACCATGTTACGCATTATTACGAATATCATTGATGCGATTGATTTACTGTTGCCCTCTCCCCAGGCCCCCCTGCCTGTTGCAGGATCAATGTATTCAGGAAGTGAAAAGAGCGAATTGATGCGTGAAAACATCAGGTTAAAAAATTCCCCGAACCTGGCATCCCTGATTAAAAGCATCTGGTTGAGGACAATGAAACTCGACATCAGGTCCAGGCCGTAAATGCGTTCAATAATGGGAAAATCATCCGAGATAAACAGGTTCCTGAACAGCTTATTGTATTCCTCCTCTCCTGTTGAAACAAAGAGCCTTTCAGGAAACGAAAGGAGCCCCTTGAAATCATAACCCTTCATTGGTATGAGGCTTTTCTTTTTCTCGTAACTGTCCCTGATTATTGCCTGGAGCCTGTCAGCCTCATTTTTATACTTGGATTCATGGCCGAATATGCCCATGCACCTTGCGAGGTATGCCATGGAACTCATTGCATAATAAAAAATAAAAAAGTCATGTTCAGAAGACTGGTTAATCCAGTTATAATTCAGAGTATTGGCATTCAGCCGGGACAGGCTGTGTATTTCGCTGCAGAAGGAGTAGATGTAATCCCCCACCCTTCTCAGGGTCTGGAAGTTCTGCTGCAGGAATTCCGCCTCCCTCTTGTGGATATATATTTCATTAAATGATGAAGCAATGTAGGATGCTATTACTGCTGTTTCGAAATCCTTCTGTTTTTCATTAAACGACAGGTTAGCCAGAAGCAGCCTGAAAATATTCTCTGATTCGCGGATCTGACCAGCCCTGACCAGGGCATAGATAAAAAAATACGAATTCCTTGCCCTGAAAACATCAAGGGGCAGCAGGTCACCGGAATGTATATTGAGCATTGAGAGGAGGCTCTGATTTATTATATTCATGCCCCTTTCATCGCCTGTATCGAGCACGATTCCCTCGTTGCGCCTCATCTCACACAACAGGCCAAAGTCTTTGAGGCAGTCATGGTATTTTTTACCGGTACCTGCCGCAAGTTCTCCTCCCGGCTCAAGAGAAATCCTGAACTGATGTTCTTTTGTGTTTCCTGAAAGCTTAAAACAAAGGGCCATTGTGGCCATGGAATGTTCACATTCAATAAGATTTCCGCCTTCTGTTTCTGCCTGATCAAAGACGATGTCTCCGGTGTTCCCTGAACCCGTAAGTACAAAATCCGGGGATGACGCAGTCGCTATATGTACCCTGCCGTTAATTGCTACCGCATTGCTCCCTTTTATAAATTCAATTCTATCAATTCCGCCAAGGCTGGTCATGTTGTATGGCCTGATTACCACAAGAAGCACTGAATCAGCCATGTTACTTTTCGAGTGAGCCTTGTATAGAATCACAGCCTCATTGATGTTTGACTTGCCCCCGGCAATGTTCTGCTGAAAAGAAATATTTTTGTATGAACCTGCAACCAGGATTTCACCGGTAAGGGCGTTACGCGAAGAGACAATACCATCCCGGCTGTGCTGCGGACAAATTAGCGAGTTCTTACTGGACAGCCAGAACTCGACAGACCAGCATGAGCCGCCCGGTCCGGAAATCATACCGGTCTCATCAATTTTAAGTTCATCTTCAGAGAGATAGTTGGTCAGTGTCTGCCAGCTGCGGTTTGTTGTATTAAGCAGCAGCGGATTGGCGTATGGTGTATGCTGGTTTTTTTTATTTGATGCATCTGTGACCCATGCAGGCCAGATGAAGCCGGGAAACCTCTGAAGCAGAATGCTGTTGGTTATGCCTGTACTTATCCCGGCAAGGAGTGATGGTGCCTTTCCGGGATCTATCAGCGATTCAACACTCCCGGGAAGAATATACCTGACAGCACCCTTCCCGTTCCGTTTCTTCCCGATTTTCAATGTGTACCGCTGGTCAGACTTTTTTCAGGAATTCAATGGCTTCATTTTCAGAATTGAATATATCGAACATGTCTGTGAGTTCAACAACTTCAAAAATCTTTTTAACAGCATTGTTCATGTTGCAAAGAACAAGTTTTCTCTTGCTCTCTTTGAGTATCCTCATTGTTGAAACAAATATCCTGAGTCCGGAACTGCTCATGTATTCAACCTCTTTCAGGTTGAGAAGAAAATGGCATGTTGGCTCATTTGCTATGAGTTTGTTTATCTCCTTTTCAATGTCTGCAGAAAGATGCACATCAAGTCTGCCCTGTAAATATATTATTATGGCATTCCCGGTCTTTTTTGAATTGAGTTCCATTAACAAGCTCCATTTTTGTGTTATAATTTAGAATGTTACATTAAGAAGAATACGGTTACAGTATAGTCAAAGTTTTGTAATTAATCAATTAAAAAAATCATTCTTTTCCCTCTTTTGCATCCTTTCGGGTGATAAAAAGTGAAATAAAACATGACAAAAAAATCAGGAAAAAGAGCAATCCCAGACCGATCATGGATTTATGCACTAAACTTCCCTGAAAAAGCTGCTGTCCTGCATTTGATCTGCTGCCGAGGGACAAGCCTGTCTTTATAAGCATAATGGCAGAAAGAAAGGGAAATATTACCCCGTTAAAATAAATAAGAAGCCTGTATTTCAAGGGATCAAAAAGGGGCATTATCATGGTCATACCAGAGGTTACCATCATGGCCGCAAATCCGCGAAGAAGGTGGTATATAGGCGCTATCAGTTCATCACCCTTGGCGACCTCCACCCAGGTATCATTCACATTTTTTACAGCCAGCTTAATTACCATGAGGGGGGAATAATAGAAGGATGCCCCGAGTATGATATAAATAATCCCGGCCAGCAGCACAGCTACCTGCAATATGTTTGTTTTCCTGGATCTCAACAGTTCCTCCGATATCAGATAAAGCCAGATACAATTGTCTGTGTCAATTTTTTTGTCTTATCAATAATTTTGTCAAACTTAAACTCGTTTTCAGAAAGTTCAATATGCAAATTTTTCCCTGGACCAAGGTAACATGTATTGTCCTCTAGAGCCCGGACTTCAGGATTAATCGATTTAAGGTAAAGCTCATTCCCCTCGATGTCATCGATGCTGATGCGTTCCCTGTTTGTGGCATGCAGGTAAAAAATCTCGTCAAAATCCGTCCTGAACAATTCAGCCGGGGTTACGGACTGATTGGGGTAACCTGAATTATATGACTCACCCGCTATCTCAACAGGTTCAAAACAGCTGTTCCCGAAATATGAGGCGGACATCATGCCTGAAAATTCACCTGTACTGAAAATACGATCTCCCCTGGGCGAACTGACCCTGCATACCGGAAGAGTATGAAACATCTCTATCCTTCTGCCGCCTGCAAGCTCATTGCAGTACTTCTTTATGCGGTTGCTCTTAAATATGAAAGATTCCGGGAAGGATATATCCATATTTTTGTTTATGAAATCCGCAGAATAGAACCTTCTCATCGATTCAGTTAGAGATTTCTCATCATTACCCAGCATGTAAAGAGAAAGAAGCAGATAGCTGATTGAAGAGGAATACATGCAGTCAAAGAATTTGCCGCTCTGCTGAAGGTCTATAAAAAAACGGGAAAGTATAATTGAATCAAGGGCGAGGCTCTGGACAACCAGGGCCTTTTCATCTTTCCTGATCTTTGAGATGAGGGGGTCAAGCTTTTTGCTTTTAATATAGTTATCCATCGGCTCCATGGTTGCGGAGTTTCCCAGGCCGCCTATCTTTTCAAGGGTGAGCCCGCCAACATACATCCCTTTTTCCGATGTGCTGTAATCATTCCTGACATAAAAAATGCGCTGGAAGTCATCAATCTTTTCATCAAAAAGCGAATTGAGCTCCAGCGTCTCCTTTTTGCCGCAGGTCATGGCAAATACCATGTCCGATCTTTCGAGCATGGCATCCCTGAGCTCTGCATCAGAATTAGATATGTCAGCGATTATGTATTTGAACCTGCGTGAAAGCAGGAATAAAACTATACCAATAATTGAGGAATCAATTCT
Organism: uncultured Leptospirales bacterium; assembly: GCA_964440335.1. GTDB lineage: Bacteria > Spirochaetota > UBA4802 > UBA4802 > UBA5550 > JAAYBQ01. The sequence continues at coordinate 8,815 of CAYTSF010000060.1, read as the reverse complement.
GACCCTTGAGGAAAATGTAAGGTTCAACAGATAGAGACCTTCCCTCACATTGACAAGCCTGTCGTTTATAATTGATTCCGCTTCGCCATCAGGCGTCTTCTCTGAGACGGGAGCCGTAAGCCTCTGTTCAAGCACGTCAAACAGGGAGTTGCCGGTATACGAAAGGTCAAGGAGCACTGTGTCATCTCCTGACAGTGAAAGCCCGAGCATGGCCGAGAGCAGAGTTTTCCCCGATCCTTCATTCAGCCCGAAAACTGACACAACGCGCCCCTTGAGGTTGAAATACTTCCGGCCGGCATCTGTAATGTCAAATCCCATGGATGTGATCATTCTAATGTAGCCCCTGAGGGCCTTGTGGTACCTGAGAAAGAATTTATACAGTTCCTCCTCGTGGATGACAAATAAAGTTGAATCCAGAAGGGCCCTGACGTTACCCCGTTTCCTGTTTTCAACAAATGGGAGAAACCCGAAGAATGACCCGGTTGAAAAATAAACGACCTCGGCGTTGCCTATTGTTTCGACTTCAAATATACCGCTTAATACTATGTTCAGCGCGCTGGTTTTTTTCAGGTCCGCATACTGCCCGCTTTTTATGGTGATGATCCGTCCTGAACGGAAAAAAAAATCAGCCTCCCTGCTGCTCAGGTGCTTCAAAAAAGGGACTGATTTCCGGATACTATCGAAGGGATTCATTTTTAAGTTTATATTCTCTTGAGAAGTTCAACAAGTTCAGCTTTACCTTTTATTTCGATAGGCCTGGTATTGGTAAACTCCAGAGCTTTCTGGGAGACATCGCCCGTGGTGATTACCAGTATTCTGGTGGCATTGCGGGGGCGCATGGTTTCATTCAGTTTTCTGAAGTAGGGCTCCTGAAGCGTATCGGTCGTACGCAGCACGCGTATGATCCGGTTTGACTGCCGGGTGTTACGCCACTTACCCTCGTTCTCAGTGGCTATAATTTCTATCTCGGTATCGCTGATGATTTCAATATCGGTTATGTTATAGTTCATGCTTGCAATGATCTTCCGTGTCATATGCTCGAACTGCGCAAGCCCTGCTATCATGAAGTCCTTGATCCTGTCATCCTGCCTGAACTCGGCGTACATGCCAAGTTTCTGCTGGACGTCCCGGAACTTGGGATTCACCTCAACGATCTTCTCCCAGTTGAGAATTGCTGAATGCACATCCCTGATCTTTTCATAGCTCTCTGCCATGAAGTACCTCAGGTTCAGTTCAAGGTCGCTACCCTTCTTTGCATACTTGAGGCCCCTCTCGAATTCCATAACAGCTTTGGGGAACTGTGACTTTTCCATGTAGCAGCTCCCCCTGGCCAGCAGGCTCTTGACCCTGAGTTCATCGCTTTTCATCGCTATCTCGAACTCCTTGAGCGCCCACTCATGGTCGCCAAGCTGCCGCAGCACCAGTCCAAGATAGTAGTGGGCCTGATAGTTTGTCGGGTCGATTTTAATCGTATTGAGGAAGCACTGCTTGGCATCTGCGGAAACACCGTTTTTATAATAAATCTGCCCCAGGTAGAAAAATGACATATCGTGCTTGAGGTTCAGCGAAGCGCTCTTTTTAAAATAATTCGTGGCCTTGTCGAGCTGCCCCATGTTGTATGTTATGATACCCATCTCATAGAAGTTCTCAAAATTTGCGGGATCCAGCTTGGTGAGAAGCAGGTATTCCTTTCTTGCCTCCTCAAGGGCCTTCCGCTCCTTGTAAATGGATGCAAGGGTTGTCCTTATATACACCTCGTTTATCTTGTCATCAAACCTTCCGAACTTCAGCACCTGCCTGTATTCAAGGACGGAATACTGGAGGTTATTCTCTGCTTTGTATGCTTCTGCGAGCAGGAAATGCGCATATGGGTTGCGGTCATCCTTTTCGAGCATCTCTGTGAGTTTTCTTATTGCAAGCTTAGTCTGGCCGGCCTCTATCATTTTTTTGATTTCTTCAACCTGTTTTGGAAATACATACATACTTAACAGGTAGAGCGCAATTATCGCCAGGATAATACAGAACAAGAAAACCATAATATAAGTAAAAATCATATATAAACCCTGTTAATTTTTTTCATTAACCGCCCGCCTGATCAATATGCCATATTAGCATGTATAAATAAATTTTTCTTCGAGACGTTTTAATATTTTATTGACAAAACCCGCCTTTAAAAAAATAAAGAATGCAATCGGGGGCGTAGCTCAGCTGGGAGAGCGCATGAATGGCATTCATGAGGCCAGGGGTTCGATCCCCCTCGTCTCCAGATACACAACTCCTTACCCTTCAAATGCAACTTCATTTCCATGAATAGTCACAAATTTTATCACCTGGTACTTTCTTTTACCGGCAGGAATAATTACCTCGACTGTTTCTCCGGCTTTCCTGTTCTGCATAGCCATACCGATTGGTGATGATACAGAAATTTTCCCTTCTGCCGGGTTCACTTCATTGGATGAAACAAATGTGAAGACGATCTCATCTTCGGAATCAAGATCCATCAGTGTAACAGTTGAGCCGTATCCGATCCTGTCATCGGGTATCTCGGTCATGTTCATGTCGTTCAATTGATTCAGCTGGTCTGTGAGCTGCGCTATCCTGGCCTTTACAAATGACTGTCTCTCCCTTGCAGCATGATACTCTGCGTTCTCCTTGAGATCGCCATATTCCCTTGCTTCAGCAATTTTTTTGGGGAGTTCAACTTTAAACTCATGCTTCATCTTTTCAAGTTCATCCCTGACTTTCTGTTTTTTTGCTTCAAGCTCGGTACTCATTTTTTTCTCCTTTATTCACTTCCGGATACATTTCAGCTATCGTTCTCTGAAGCAGGCAGCTTCATGAGAAGTTTTACTTTGCGGTCACCGTCTTTCTTGAGGGTAAATCCGTTTTCTTTAAGGGTTTTTTCAATCCTGTAAGTCATTAAATCAACAATTTTTTTGGTCATAGTGTTCGTCCCTGAACTACAATAATTACCTTCCATGGCAATCCTTACAACATGGCTAAAATTATTTTCGGTAATAATCTTCAACTCATTGAGGATATAAAAGATAAAAATCCACTATTTACTCTGTGATGCAGTATTTTCAACAATAATTACTTTTCCGAACTTCGAAAGGTCCTTTTCAAGTTCCCGCTTGCCCACAATTACCGTAACAAGGCCGTTACCGAATAATTTTCTGCTCTCAGACATAATCTGTTCAGGCGTCACGCTGCTTATCCTTGAGGTGTAACCGGTAAAATAGTTTTTATCCAGGCCATAGTATTCAATGGCAAAATAGTTATCGAGTATCTGCGATATTTTTGAAAAGGTAAATACATAGCTGTTTATGATCGACTGTATGGCCCAGCTCAGCTCCTCTTCAAGTACAGGCTGCTCATACATCAGCCTTATGTTTTCATTCATGAGCCCCAGGACATTCCCCACCTCTTCGTTTCTTGTCTGGGCAAAGGAATAAAAGAACCCTGTCGTGTACCTGTTTACCACGTAAGAATAGACAGAGTAGGCAAGCCCGCGCCTCTCCCTGATCTGGGTCATAAGCCTTGAACCGAAAGAGCCGCCTCCCAGAATATAATCCATAACCGCAATGGCGTAGTTTCCCTCATAGCTTATCGCAGCTGCAGGAACGCCAGTGAGGATTGTAGCCTGGTCAAGTTCAGCGGGGATAAGATAAATATTTGCGCTTTTAGCGGGAATGCCTGCAAGAATCTTTTCGGTATCTACGGTATAATACTCCCTCTTGCCGGGTTTTACAACACCGAAACTTTTTTTGCACATTGAAAGCAGGGATTCATCATCAATTGAGGAAGAGACCGAAACTATAATGTTCCCGCCTGTAACATACCTGTCCCATATATCGCCCACAGAGGCGCGCGTGATGGATTTTATACTGCCCGTTGTTATGCCTGCACCGTACCCCTTCCCTTCAAATATGATCTCGCGGAGCTTCTCCATACCCCGTGAAGCAGGATCATCCAGTGACCGCATGTACTTCTGGTAAATAAACCTGCCGGAATCCTGAACACCCTTATCTGTAAAAATGGGATTTGTCAACATGTCCGACAAAATATCGAAAGCAAGCCCCGCATCGCGCGATAGCACCTTAATATCTATTGATATGTTCTCCCAGCCGGGGTGAACATTGATCTCGCCACCCACAGCCTCGATGCTACGGATGGCTGAATCACCGGGATACTTTTTTGATCCGGATACCATGAGGAGATTCGCGATGACCTGCGACATGCCCGCATTGCCCATGTCCTCGTAAAGCCTGCCGTAGGAAATTGAAACATATATCTCTGTCTTTGGAAGATCATCGTTGATGCGCAGAATAGTGACACCATTGTCAAGCCTGTGGTTTTTAACTTCGGGCATAACGGCATTCCCGCTGTCAGTCCCTGCCCAGGAGGTATATATGGCACAGAAAGTTAAAATGACAACAATGGTCAACCTGCCTGTTATGTTGTTAATGCGTTTCATTTTGTTCCTCTCGAATCCTTCATCAGGATTATGGTTTTTCCCTCTTCGGTTATGTACCGGTCATATGCGTTCTTTATTGAATCCACGCTGACCAGCTTGATCATGTCCAGGTACGTTACAAGGTAGCGCCAGTCCCTGTAGACAGAATGGCAGTACCCCAGCTGGCTTGCAATGGACTGGTTGTCATCCAGCATAAAAATAAAAGATGCCTCGGTCATATTAAGAACCCTTTCGATGTCCTGCCGTGCCATATTTTCACGGAAAAGGGCAAGCTCTGACATGATCTCTTTCTCAAGGCGTTCAAGGCTTACTCCATCTGCCGGGGCCGCAAAAATTCCAAAGAGGTTTTCATAGCGTTCACCGGGCGCGCCGTTCCATGAACTGACAGTCGTTGCAATTTTTTTATCGATCACAAGATGTTTATACAGCCAGGATGAATCCCCCCAGCCCAGTATGGATGATATTATTGCAAAGGTGTAATCGTCCGCAGAAGGAACAGACGGCTTCTTCCAGGCCATGACGAGCATGGGTTTTGAAGCCATCATAATCTCGACGCGCCTCTGCCCCTTCTGTTCCGGCTCAATAACTTTTATCTCGCCAGGCTCAGGTTTAGGCTCCATGTCGCCGAAGTAACGGTTTATGAGTTCATATGTTTTTTCAGTATCAAATTTGCCGACTACCGTAATGGTCATGCGCGAGGGGATGTAGTAGTCCCTGTAGAACCGCCTGATATCATGAATTGACATGTACTGAATGTTTGATTTCCATCCAAGTACCGGGTGCCTGTAGGGGTGCGCGGTAAAAGCCGTGGCAAAGAGCGCCTCATATAGCACCCTGTCGGGATCGGACTCATTCATGAGCCTCTCCTCGTATACATTATTTCTCTCTTTATAGTATTCCCGGAGTACCGGTTTCTTCAGCCTTTCAGATTCAATCCCGGCCCAGAGTTCAAGCTTGTCCGATGGCAGCTGCACGATATAGCTTGTCATGTCCTTTGACGTCCATGCGTTGAATCCCACACCACCATTTATAGAATAAAACATGTCATATGTATTATTGTCCGAATAGAGTGCCTGCTGCTCTTCAAGCCGTTTCAGCTCGACCTCGAGTTCAGGCAGCTTTTTGTTAGAAGGATCCTCCAGCCTCAGCCTGTCTATTGTCTCACCCACAGCCTCTATCCTGTCCAGGACCTTTTTTTCAGAGGCATAGTCCTTTGTACCGAAAGTCTCGGTGCCCTTGAACAGCATGTGTTCAAGAATGTGCGCCGCACCTGATGTATTATAACTCTCATCAACCGAGCCAGACCTGAACGAAATGTTCAGCGCCACCGTGGGCGAATATCCCCTGTTGAGCATAAGAAGGGTAATTCCGTTTTTCAGTTTCCGTTCAACAACATTACCCTTCAGGTAATCTCCTGCCATGTTTGTCCCTGCAGAATAATTGCTGCCCGACGGTAAAACGATCAGCAGCATTGCCGCTGCGGCAAAGAATTTTTTCATGTCACTTTTTCTCCATTTCGCTGTCGCGGATTATCTCTTCTGCCAGTATCCTGAGTTTCGGGTGAACCTTTACTTCAATCTCTTTATTGTCTTCAGCAGGCCGGTCACTCTTGCCGGTAACAATCTTCTTAAAGGCAAACATCATCCTGGCATAGATCTCGTCTATCCTGTCCTTCCTGTTTATCATCCTGTAAAACTTCAGCGCGATGAGGGGCTGCTTCTTATCATAAAAATACCAGTCAGCAACACGCATAATCCCATCTCCGTAATCGGCCTGCACAAACAGTTTCATCGCTTCATTTATCTTTCCCTGGTTGAACAACTCGTTCCCCTGTCTTATGATAGCAGCCCTCTCCTTGCTTTCCATTCTACCTCCGACGGTGTCAATTTATCCGGTAATACTTCGTCCATATATCTGCCATGAGTACATTTTGCCGTAAACCTGTAACAAAAAAATAATTCTGCGGTGTTGACGGATTTTCATGCACAGAGGAGTCGAAAATCATCATAATATAATATCTGCAACTGTAAGCTAAAAATTTAATCTTGACAGGTATTTTTTTAATATAATATGATCTCACAGCCGGCCGGCGTAACCCTTGCACTACCCCAACCGGGATAGTGCAAGCAAGTGCCGAAAACCGGTTTTTGTCAACGCTGATTATTAACTGGAGAAAAATATGTATCCTGTCTTATTCAACTACAAGCTGATCACAATCGGAACCTATGGTATACTGCTTGGAACAGCATTTTACCTGGCTTTTCTTCTTGCCGAGAGGGAACTGAGAATCAACGGAAAGGACCCGGACCTGGCGTATAAACTGCTGATTGCTGTTATACCTTCGGCAATTATCGGCGCAAAAATTTTTCACATCCTTGATAACCTGTCAGAGTTCGGGAAAAATCCCGCAGGCATGATATTTTCAGGCGCCGGGCTTTCAGTATATGGAGGATTCCTTCTTTCGTTTATAGTGGGTGCCTTCATAATCAGAAAAAACGGTGAAAAAATCCTAAACATATTCGATCTCGTATCCCCGGCCATGGCGCTCGGTTATGGAATCGGAAGGCTTGGCTGCCACGCATCTGGTGATGGATGCTACGGTATAGCAACAGGTTCATTCATAGGGATGTCATACCCCAACGGCCTTGAACCTATTTCTACAGCAGTGTACCCTACCCCGCTGATTGAATCGTTTCTTTCCATGTTATTCTTTTTCGTACTGATGAGGCTTCGCAAAAAAGAGATGACCCCTGGCACGCTGTTCTTCCTGTTTCTCATAATGAACGGGCTTGCAAGGGTGCTTGTTGAATTAATACGAAGAAATCCCCCGGTTCTGCTGGGAATCACCCAGGCGCAGATTATAGGTATCCTTTTTGCTGCAATTGGGACAGCCGGAATAGTATATAATTTTCAAAAGCAGAAACAGGGCGTTACTGCTGACTGATACACATCAATAACCGGTGTATTGCCGGTAACCTAACCGGCAATACACCTTACATTTTTTTCTCCTGCACGCAAAAATTCCCCGGATTTTTACAAATAAAACACTATATTATTACAGGCGTTAAAATACCGACGAAAAACCGTTAAAACACGGTAATTTTATACAGGCAGAAATATGCCGGCAAAGGAGATTATATGAAAACACAGAATTTATTCTCACTTAAAAATACTGCCATGCTGTTATTTTTCCTCTTTTCAGCATTGTGCACATTTACGGGTATTGTTTATGTTTTCATGTCAGGACTTATGCCCTACCATTATGAGTTCCTTGGAAAAACCGCAGAACAGCTTGATCCGAAGTCGTTCCAGCTTATCTGTTACGCAAAACAGATCGCAGGCGGGCTCATGGCAGGAACCGGGATCGCATTCGGCATGCTTTCACGCAAATACGACCAGGCTCCTGATATTATACTGCCGGTAATGGCGGTCTTGATAATTATTCCTTTAGCAGTAGCGGGTTATGTTGTTTTCAGTGTTGGTGAGTTTATACCGGAGCTTCTGGTTTCTGTGCTGATTCTTTTCTCTGCTGCGGGTTTTGCCGTCATGATTAAAACAAAAGTAAAATAATGGGGATTTTTTCGAACTTCCTGAAGGGTCACTAATGGTATTCAGGTCAGCATGAAAACCGTCATGGACCCTCTCAGATAAAAAGGGCTTTCAGCCCGGCTGAAAGCCCCATATACATGTTGTTACTTGATATTGTATTTCTTTTTGAACTTCTCAACACGCCCGGCAGTATCAACGATCTTCTGCTTCTTGGTATAGAAGGGGTGACAGTTTGAACAAACCTCAACCCTCATGTCCTTTACAGTTGCCTTTGTATGGATCTCATTTCCACAGGCACATTTTATTACTGTTTCTTTATACTCAGGATGAATTCCCTGTTTCATTTTATTTATGTCTCCTCTGTGGTATAATTTCACAAATCTGCGGCCTATGAGTTCATGGCCTTGAAAAAAGCCTTGTTATTCTTGGTTGCCTTCATCTTCTCAACAAGAAGTTCCATGGCCTCCGAGGCGCTCATAGAAGCAAGGGCTTTTCTTAATACCCATAATTTATTAAGCTCCTCTTCGTCAAGCAGTAATTCTTCTTTCCTTGTTCCGGATTTATTAATATCTATGGCGGGGAAAATCCTCCGGTCAGAGAGTTTCCTGTCAAGGTGGAGTTCGCTGTTACCAGTACCCTTGAATTCCTCAAAAATGACCTCATCCATCCTGCTGCCCGTATCAATAAGCGCTGTGGCAAGGATCGTAAGGCTTCCGCCCCCCTCAATATTCCTCGCTGCACCAAAAAACCTCTTCGGTTTATGCAGGGCATTTGAATCAACACCGCCCG
>CAYTSF010000059.1:0-18982 GCA_964440335.1 uncultured Leptospirales bacterium | reverse complement strand
TTACAGAGGCTGACGCCTCATCAGTTACCAGCCTTATGAATGCCTCCATTCCGTCCAGTCTCTGCTTCTTCATCCCGATTACAGAAAGGTTCCTGATCTTCCCCCCCTCATATTCAATGATCTCATCATGTTTGACTTTCTGCAATTTACGGAAATCCTCAATCTCCGCAGCAAGCTCGCTCTCCATCCTCTCCATCTCCAGTGCGGCCTGCCTGTTTATTTCGTCAATTTTCCGCTGTATATTCGCCCGGACCGCATCAAGGAGAAACTCCGGGCTGCTCCCTGCCGGGGAGAGGCCTTCACCTGCCGCGATTTTACCCGTTGCATCCATGGTCTGCTACAGCGCCACACCCAGCGCTTCAGTAATGTACCCGGTGAGAGACTTCCCCAATCCATGGAGATCATCTATGCCCGGGATTTCCACTATGACCCTGTCAGCCTGTTCAAGGCTCAGCTTCCTGATCTCGTCACAGATCTCCGCGCCGCATTCCCTTGTTATAAATATCACAGCAGCCTTATCATTACCGGCCAGCTTTTTCAGTATAGCGGGCGCTGTATGCACGTCAGCGGTAAATCCCTCCACACCGCATATCCTGAAGGCGTTCACAGTATGCATATCTCCAATGACATACATGGACTTCATTGGTGTCACATCTTGTTGATCAGCATGATGGCTACAATCAGGCCGTAGATCGCTATACCTTCGGCCATGCCGAGGAATATGAGTGCGCGCCCGCCAAGTTCAGGCTTCTCGCTCATGGCGCCCATTGCAGCTGAACCTATCTTTGCCAGGGCGTAGGCGCTTGTGATACACGAAAGCCCCACTGCGCCCATTGCAGCGAAAGCTATGAGAGTGCGGTCTGTCCCTCCTGCGGCCCCTGCAGGGCTTCTCATAACTTCACCTGCAGCTGCAGCGATTACCCTGACAAACAGTATGAAGCCGGCAGACAGGATCACCATGAAACTCAAACGGAAAAATTTTCTTCTATTCATTTATAGCCTCCATATTTCACATCTTCAAGCTTCAGGGAGAAAGGTGAAAAAGCAGTACCCTCCCCTTTATAAAACTTACTGAAAAACTCGTAGTATTCAAGCCTCATGGACTGTATTGCGCACACAAGACCTTCAAGGAGAATGATGAATATATTGCCGGTTATTATAACCGTAACTGCCGCAATGCCGCTCATTGACGGATCGACCATACCGGCAAGAGTATAAACCGCTATGCTCAGGCCTGCGTGGCTCAGCGCAAAAGCGCCTGCCCTGATGTACGAGATGGTGTTCCCCAGGAACCCTGAGAACATTTCAATGACCTCCACGAGGGTCTCCACGATATACTCAAAGAGCCCGTTATGGAACAGGTGCTCTCCATGAAAAAAGACGTATTCCAGCGGCCCCCTCATGCAGAAGACCGACAGTGGCAAAGCCAGTGCAGCCATGACCTCCGCTGAGTCCGGCACCCTGCCCGCAAGTATAAACCTCAGCGCGAAAAATACGAATGAACCGTATACAGCAAGCCCCGCAGCGCCCTTTGTGCCGAAAAACGCATCGCCATACCTTCCGGCAATTACCCCGTTGACAATATTGAGCAGCAGCCCGGCAGATATGAACAGAGCCCCTGCCATAATAGCCATAAGCAGCAGGTCCATCATCCTCTCCATGGGATGGAACAGCAGCGCCGGGATAAGATGTTCATTGCTGAACACGCTGCCGTACAGCAGCCCGAATATCATTGCCGAAAAACCGCACCAGGCCATGATGCTCCCGAAGTCCGAAACGTTGTTCCTGCGGCCCTGCCTCCTCATAGCGTACCTGTTGATGAGCAGGCCCGCGAGCACAAGCACAAGTCCCTGACCAGCGTCGCCGAACATGACTCCGAATGTTATAATATAGGCCAGTGCAGCTGCAGGCGTGGGATCGACCTCGCTGTTGGCCGGTATACCCATCATCTTCACAAGAAGTTCAAAGGGCCGCAAAAGAAGATTGTTCTTCAACAGAACAGGGACAATGCCCCCCAGCCTCCTGCTTTCAACGCGCGAACCTGTACTTAAATAGAACCTGCCGCCGCATATTTCGCCGAGCATCGCCTCAAGCCCTGCTGTGTCAGCGGCATCCATCCAGCCGTTCACAACAACAAGCTCCTTCAAAAATGTCAGTTTTGACTCAACACCGGATATTTTAAGCAGCAGGGAATAAGCAGCAGCAAAATGCGCCATCTTCTCTCTCCATGCAGGCAGCATACCGCTGTAGAAGGAATCGATACGCGCCAGCCTTTTCCGGAGTTCAGCAGCACGCCTGTTAAAGGCAGCAGCCTCATCCTCAGGCGAACTCCCCGGCCCTGTAATATAATCAAGGTCCTCGAAACCTGCACCTTTCAGTATGTCATCCATTGTGCTTTTCAGCTCATTGGGGAAAAGGGCCAGGAGATGATCCCCCATGCTTATATGGAATATTCTTCTGTCATTGATTTCCGGAAGCTCTCTCACCCTTCCGTATATATATGATATGTATTTCAGACCGCGCAGCCGCACAGGATCAATAGCGCCGCGTTCTAGCTCATCAAGTTCAGCCAGCCTCATTTCGCATGATTCAATCCCGCGTAAAAGCACGTTGCGCGTTTCAGCATACTGCTTAATTTTCCTTAAAATTCTTCCGCTGTCATGAAGGTCCTGTTCAGAATCACCTGATAATAGTCCGGGGATATCATCAAGTACCGGGGTGTAATCAAATTGATCACCGGGAGGCAGCCCGGCCTGCGAAAAGAACTCATCCGCATTTGACAGAATTCTCCGCGCAGCCTCAGCATCCGCCGCAGCAGCGGGACCACATGACGCAGGAGCTGTCCCGCCCGGAATATCTTTGTCAATGTGCACAATTCCGCTCCTGCCCAGGCCAGCGATGAGTCCTGCGTAGTCCTTCTCTGCTACAGCAATGCTCACCCTCCTTATGTCAGCCCTGGTAAACATCATGCCTCACATATAACGTTCTCCATGATCACATCCGGTGCCAGGCCGAACCTGAGGCCGTCCGCTATGACAAAAAGGTTCCTTATCTGCCTGAAAAGCAGCGCCAGGTAGCATGTCACAGTATTGATTGAATGAAAATTCTCATGGAAGATCCTGCCGAATGAACGCAGAAGAATCCGCTCCATGGCCCTCTCATCCGCCGGCAGGTCCGTGCTCCCTGGAACCAGCTTCTCAAGCTTTGAAACCCAATCCTCAACATACCGCGTCATTGACCTGGAACCGTAAATGGCCGGGATGTTTGACTCAATGTATTCCCTGATCCTCTCATCATCCCATCCGTAAAACTGCCGCAGCCGCCTGCTCCACGATATCCTGAAATATGCGGCAAGCCCTGATGCTATCTTCAATGAATCGCTCCTGCGTGAAAACATCACAGAGAATGGAAACTCCAGGGCTATACCCAGCGCTGCCCTGTCAATGGAATACTCTGTCTCCTCGAATGTTACGTCATCACCAGGCGTAACCAGCCCATCCATCCATGTGCCCGCAGTGTATTCAGCAACAGAGGCCGTAGCCTTAGCATCTGAGAGCATCCGGCGTTCAAGTACAGCTGACTCTCCAATGTCATACCAGATGCAAGGAGAAGGGTCCCTGGCATATGCCTTTGCGCAGATTAGTTTAAGGTTTAGTGTTTCAAAGTAGCGTAGAAAGCGGATGAAAAACTTCCGGTACGGGGCGCACGCGCAGGCCATGGAGATAACATCACCCGCCTGGCTGTAAAAAATTTTCTCTTTTATAATTATATAGTCATTTCTTATGTTGTGAGAATCCATAGCAGGCATTATGGACTGGAAGCTTCCGCTTTTAACGATTTCACGGTAATCTCTCTCGGCAAGGAGCAGGCTGTGCAGTCCGCAGATCTTCGCATGAATATAGTTGCTGTCAGCATAAAAATTCATAACCGCACCCTATGCCCGGTTTTCAAGTATTACAGATACTATCCTCCCGGTTATTGTTCTCCTCAGTTCAGAATCATCAAGGAGGCGCTGCTGTTCAATCCGCAGTGCCTCAAGTTCTTTCTCAGCGGCGGAATTAATCTCCCGCAACTGAGCTTCAGTCATAGCCTCGTATTGGGACGCAATCCTGCCGCATTCCAGGGCCTTCCGCTTCTCCAGCTCCGACCTGTGCTCCCCGATCTTCGCACGGGAAACCGCCCTGGCATCCTCCAGCATATCAGTAAGCCTCTTCTCCTCGTTTATTATAAACTCCAGGTCAGGATTCATTTCATCACCACTAAGCGTAATTTGCCTCTTTTAATGTAATTATTGAGCATGGAATGATCAAGAAATAGTTCCCCGCTGTTTACATACTGACTTGCATCAACATTTATTTTCCGGCCCCCAGTCGACAAACTGTCCCTGTAGATGAACAATTACCGACGTCCCCCAGAGGGGGCTACGCAAAACTTAATCCTTTGAAGTTTCATCCCGGGAATCGTTCCGTAGTTAAGTTCATTAACCCCTTCCGGGGGTGGCAGATCAAAGTATATTTTCAGTAAAAATATTCTCTGCCGGGGGCTTTAGAGTATCAGTGTAAACGCCGCCGCAGAGAGCAGGGAGAGAAAAGATTAAAGGAAATTTCACACAGAGCCACAGAGCTCACGGAGGAAAGATTTAAAAATATGGGTTAATACAAGCCACCGCTTACACATGAACGTTCATGACACGTAAAGACAACCCTATCTTTTGTTTTTTCCTTCACTCTCTGTGCCTCCGTGCCTCTGTGTGAACCCAAATCCTTTTGCCTTTACCTCTTTTCTCACTCTGCGCCTCTGCGTGGGCCAAACTGTTAGGTTTATCAACCCCTTCGTGAAACCGGAAAACGTAAACAAGCATTCTCATATACCCCATCAGGTATAAAAAACGATAATATTCTTGACTTTATACCCGTTATGGTATAATTTCATTCTGAATTGAGAAAATAATCCCCATAGGGTATAGCAATGACCGAGGAACTGATACAGTTTGTAAAACAGCGTAGAAAGCAGCTCAACCTCACCCAGGAGGAGCTCGCGCACAGGGCCGGCGTAGGCCTGCGCTTCATACGCGATCTTGAACAGGGAAAACAGACCCTCCGCCTGGACAGGGTAAACCAGGTGCTTGCCCTCTTCGGCCACAAAATGGCACCCGTTAAGGAGACGGCTGATAAATGAGACAGGCTGTAATCTATTACGCGGAAAAATCCGCAGGCCTCCTCATAGAGGATGAAAACGGTTATACCTTCAGGTATAATAATGAATACATGGAAGACGGTAATCCCCCTGTGTCTCTCACACTGCCGCTGTCAATAAATGAATACAGGAGCGGTATACTCTTTTCTTTCTTCGACGGCCTCATACCCGAGGGATGGCTGCTCGACATAGCCGAAAAAACATGGAAAATCAATCCCCGTGACAGGATGGGGCTGCTCCTTGCATGCTGCAGCGACTGCATAGGTGCTGTATCAGTCCGACCAGTCCGCGAGGCTGAACATGAATAGCCCGGTATGCCTTCATTGCCTTCACCCCCTTAACGCAGGTGAGGAACTCTGTCACGTTAAGTGCATAAAAAAATTTTATAATCAGAATACGCTCCCCCTGCTCCCGTATGCACTGGATGAACTCGGCAGGCTTGCGGAAAGCGTGATAAGGAGCCGGGTAACAATTCCGGGAGTACAGCCCAAGATATCCCTGCACATAGCTTCAGAAAACGGCCGGAGCCGCTTTACAATAGTAGGACTGTGGGGCAGGTATACGGGACATACTTGTAATAACAACGCCCCAGGACCAGCAGGGCTTCATGAACCTCCTGAATGACGGTTCACAATTCGGCCTGAACATAAGCTATGCTGTTCAGCCCAGCCCCGACGGACTGGCCCAGGCCTTTATCATAGGGGAGAAATTCATCGGAAGCGACAATGTATGCCTTGTGCTGGGAGATAACATATTCTTCGGCCAGAGCTTCACTGCCCAGCTGCGACAGGCCGCGGAGCGTAAAAAAGGGGGGACAGTGTTCGCCTACCAGGTAAAGGACCCTGAAAACTTCGGAGTGGTGGAATTCGATTCAAACAAAAAAGCCGTATCCATCGAGGAGAAGCCAAAACAGCCCAAATCAAACTACGCTGTGACCGGGCTCTATTTCTATGACAACGACGTTGTGGAGATCGCGAAAAACGTGAAGCCCTCTGCCAGGGGCGAACTGGAGATAACAACAGTGAACCAGACCTACCTTGAGCGCGGCAGCCTTAACGTGGAGATATTCGGCAGGGGATTCGCCTGGCTCGATACAGGAACACATGACAGCATGCTTGAGGCAGCCATGTTCGTGCAGACCATAGAGCACAGGCAGGGACTGAAGATCGCGTGCCCGGAGGAGATAGCGTATAATAACGGCTGGATATCAGCAGACCAGCTGAGAACAGCGGGCGAGGCGCTGAGCAAGAACGGTTACGGTAAGTATTTGCTGAGACTGCTTGTGTAACTATATATTCTATCTGCTCTGTAGTATGCCCTCATCCGCCATTCGGGCACCTTCCCCCATTGCGACATGATAGCTGTGCAGGAATTAGAAGCAGGGGGAAGGGCGAATACAATATAAATCAGTTCCGGTTACAATCCCTCTCCCGTGAGTGAGTATCTGCACAGAGCGTGTGACAACATGGGAGAGGGTGGCGCCTACGCGCCGGGTGAGGGCACAGCCTGCGCATATAAATTAATCTATCTTTTCTACCAGTTTGTTGTTGCTGAAAATTCCCCTTATCACCCGTGAATCGGGCAGTGTAATGATCCCTTCACCGCTGCGTTTCCCGTTCCGCCACTGCCCGGTGTAGATTACGCCGTCAGGCCATGTATATGTGCCGCTGCCGTCCATCCTGCCGTTTTTCCATTCGCCGGAGTAGGTCTCTCCGTTTTTCCATTTATATACGCCTGTACCGTTTTTTATGTTATTAAGGTAATTCCCGCTGTAGACATCCCCGTTCCTGTACCCGCATATGCCGTAGCCGTTACGCTTATCCGAACCGTATGCCCCTTCATACCTGTCGCCGTTGGGCCATGTCATTACTCCCTTACCATCTATATAGCCTTTGCTGAAATCACCGGCGTACTCTTCGCCGCCTGGGAACCTCATCCTTCCGTAACCGTTTATGCAGTCCCCCTCGAGGCAGGCTGCGCCGCTGCCGTACCTCACTGTGACTCCGGAGGCGCCGCCGTCCCCTTCATTATCCGCTGTAACGGTTCCGGGGAGCTGCCGGACATGGGCAAGTATATCAGCAGCGATCCTGTCCGTAACTTTAAAGAGTGTTGAATCAACGGCTGAATCAATATCCATGGTCCGGGATACTGTCTTTTTTGATATGCTGTATAATTCAATATGGATGGAAATCTTCCTGCTCTTTTTATTCAGTTTATATGAGCCTGTAACAACAATATCCGGTCCGGTTTTACCCGCAGCTGCGCTGTATGCGTCAAAGCGGCTCCCGGGCATAAGCGTGGTATTTCTGTCATACACAAACTTCAATGATGTCACAGCCGGATCAGACTGTTTTAAATCCTCCAGGATTGATTCGTATACCGCCCCGGGCAGGCTCCCTTCGATCCATGCATAGTTTTTATCACCGGTCCTGTTTACAAACTTGAGTACAAGTACATGCATGGATGACTTGCCGGCCGGTGCCGCGGTCTTATCCGCTGATATCAGTCCGGTCACGGTCAGGAACAGTAAAAAAACAATGAGATAAAATATCCGTTTCATCTGGTTCTGTACCTTTCTATTTCCTTTATTTCAGCCGCTTTAACTTTAATCAGTTTGCCTGACATTACAATATCCACAAAATCACCGCTCTGACTGAATGTTCCCACGTATTCCTTACCGTTTTTAAGCCTTATAACAGAGAGTATTCCCTCTTCAGTTTTGTCCGCGGGCGTATTTCCGCCGGTTTTATCGTTCACTCCTGAAGTTTTTTTATCAGTTACTTTACCGCCTGTTCCGTCACCGGTTTTATCTGACACAACCTTTCCTGATGCTTTCTTTTTATCCTTGCCGCCCGTATTAACGGCAACATTATCACCTGTATTATTCTTCCTGCTGTTTTTAACTTTATTCCCTGAAACAGTGCTGCCTGAATCTTTATCCTTTTCACCCGGCTTTACGTACAGGGCATTTCCATCCGATTCATTCACCTCGCTGTTCTCCCTGTTAACAGCGGATGTATCACCTGGAACCGTATCTTTTATACTTTTAATTTCGCCTGATTCAACCTCAATACCTTGAAGATATTCCCCGCCGCTGTCCCCGGTACCGGAAACAACTTTGTCAACATCAGGTACAAGGCGGATACCGTTGTACACCGAAAGTTTTTCGCTCTCCTTTTTACTGATCACCCCGGGCTTTGACAGGCCGTCCTTGGTGGAGATTATGGACTGACCCGCAGTGAGTACAAGGGTCTCCCCTGTATTCTGGGTGACTAAAAGCTCCCCCTCCACCAGGTCCACCCTGGTCACACCATCTTTCACCTGTACCATGAATGCCGTGCCCCTTACAGCAGCAACCATTGTGGGTGTACCCGCTGAATATTCTGTACCCTTTGTCATGACCTTGTTGAAAACACTGCCTTTGTCAATGGTGAAACTCTCTGCAGCATTCACTTTACCGTTTACCCCTGCGTTTGCCAGGTCATTGATTTTAAGAACAGTACCGGATTTTATTGTTATCACCGAGAGCTGTGAGAATTGTATTACGGCAATGGACTTTTCACCGGAGGTGATGACATCCCCCTTTACCACCTGTGAACCCGTATGCAGCGGCTTATCATTTGCTTTAACGTCGCCGGACAGGAATGTCACAGTACCTGTAAGCTGCGTATTGCCGTTCATTTCCCCTGATCTGCCGCAGTTCAGCAGCAGCGCAAGGGGCATTGCCATTAAAAGTGCTGTTATTTTCAGTTTCATATGATCTCACCGTCCGGATATAAGTATAACAGATTTGTTTCCTTTCTCATTGTTCTACCTGGTCTACGGGGCGAAGCCCCTTTTAAAAAACACCCATCGTGTTTTCTAAAGGTGCCGGTCCGGAAACAGGTATAACATTGTTTTTGAATTATTGTAATGACAAGTCATTATTGGGGAACGGCACGATTATTTTAACACTTTTAACAGAATACAACAGTTCATCCTGCGGACTGCCCCAGGCCTGAACGTTCCACTATCTCCCTGACCTTGTGCTCCCATTCAATGGCCATTATGTGGATCCCGTGCACGCCCTCAACAGAACGCAGCTCGTTGATGATCCCGCAGCAGATGTCAATGCCTTCGTCAGCCGCCTTCTCTTTGGGTACACCCGCAATCCTGTCGATCATGGACTGCGGCACCACGACACCGGGCACCCGTTCATTAAGGTACGATGCCATTCCAGCTGATTTAAGCGGCATTACACCCGCTATTATATGGGCCTTTTCGTGGAGCCCCATATCCGTTATTTTTTTCATAAATTCACGGAAAGCTGCAATATCATATATCGACTGTGTCTGGATGAACCTGGCGCCTGCCGCAATCTTCTTTTTAAGGCGCAGGGGGCGGAAATCAACCGGTTCGGCAAAGGGATTGCACGCCGCTCCTATAAAAAGGTCCGGGGCCGAACTGAGCGGCTTATCGTTATGAAGGATTTTCTTCTCATCGCACATCCGGTTCGCGGCGTAGACCAGCTGTATGGAATCAATGTCATTCACGCCGCGCGCACCTGGCTGGTCACCGAAGGACTGGTGGTCGCCGCTCAGGCAGAGCACGTTGCGTATGCCCAGTGCAGATGCTCCAAGCAGGTCGCTCTGAAGCGCTATACGGTTGCGGTCACGGACCGTCATCTGCATTACGGGTTCCACCCCTTCGGACAGGCAGATCACGGACGCCGCCATGCTTGACATGCGGACTATTGCCGTCTGGTTATCGGTGATGTTTACGGCGTCAACCGCGCCCCTGAGCATGGCCGCCTTTTTACGCACAGCTTCAGGGTCGCAGCCCCTTGGCGGCCCCAGTTCAGCAGTGACAGCGAACTGCCCCGCATCCAGTTTATTTTTTAAAGTTATCTGGTGACTCATCCGTTAATTTTACCTACGGCCATAAAATATATTCATTGAATACTGCTGCCCCCACCTACTACTCTGTCTCCGGCCCCCAGCCGATAAATTTCATCTTGTTTATAAATCCATATCGGCGTCCCCCGGAGGGGGCTACTTAAAACATAATCCATAAAAACTGTATTTTATTATTAAACCTTCTTTGTGCCTTTGTGAAAAACTTTTTAATCCTTCCTCTGCGCTCTCTGCGACTCTGTGTGAGATCCGTTAAGTTCATTAACCCCTTCCGGGGGTGGCAGATACAAATATATTCACACTATAAATATCTTCTGCCGGGGGCTTTAGAGTAATGGTGTCCTGAAAAGTGGATACAAGTCCACCATGGGACGGGGGCCCTATATCACACCCGTCCCGCTTTCGAATCTTCCGGGCGCCTGCCCCTTCCATATTACCGGTTCGCTGAACACCTCAAGCTCATGGAGCCGTCCCTGTTTCTTCATCCTCTCTATAATTTTGCACCAGGCGCATTCCCTTCCTTCACCTGTTTCACACATGCCCTTTTCCGAACCGCCGCACGGCCCGTTCATGAGCCCCTTGGCGCACCTGGTCACGGGGCATACACCGGCAGTAATCCCCAGCATGCAGTTTCCGCATGACCTGCACCTCTCTATGAATGTGCGGCGGTCATGGGAAGTGCCTGTGAACATGGTATTAAGTCCCGGATAGACTGCCGCGTCCGGGTACTGCTCCGCAATGAGCTGCACGCCGGCGCCGCATCCAAGCGACAGTACGGCATCCGCGTTTTTAACTGCGGCGGCAAGCTCTTCAACACATTCGTCATCACACTGGCGCTCAATTGTAATGGACACGGCTTTTATCCCCGTATCGCTCTTAAGCCTGGACGCAAGGGCATTTGACTCGCGGAGTCCGCCTGAACTGCAAAGCGAAGTGCATCCGCCGCAGCCTGCAACAAGCACTGATCCGCGGCCTTTAAGGAATGAAAGTATTTCATCATAAGGCTTAAGTCCTGCAACAATCATTGTTATTTTTCCCTCTTTATATGACAGCGGCCGCACATTACAGGGCCCGATTCTATTCCCTTTCTGCTGAAATCATCGTGGCAGTCTACACACATGCGGTGATAGACCCGTTCAAGCTCCCTGCCTTTACCATGGCACGACTTACATGACACGTCAATTCCGCCCCTGTACAGTTCTTCGATATCCAGCACATTGACACTGTTTTCATACCTGTGGTGACAGCTGAGGCAGCCTATGCCCCAGGCATAATGCCTGTCATGGGGGAACGGCACGTCACCCCGGGACAGCCCTGCAAACACGGCCCGGTTCTCCAGATGCGGCGCGTCACCGCCGGATGTAATAACAGCCGAAAGGAGAATTACAGCGAAGAGCAATGCTATAATTACTTTATTCGCCATGAGGGGCCCCCTCTATGTCCTGGCTGCGGCATATGGCCCTTCCCCAGGCCATGATCGCTGAAAGGTCAATGCCCATGGGACAGTAGCACTGCCTGCACAGGGCGCAGTGCCCCCAGAGGAGCTCTGCCATCGCCTCCAGTTCTGCACGGCTCACGCGGCCTTTCCTGCTGAAAAGCCTGCCCATGGTTTTGCGTATTTTATATGAAGGCACAGCCCTGCGATCGCCCGTATTTTTATAGAAAAAGCAGCTTTCGGCGCACATGCCGCACGATGCGCACGCGCCGAGCATCTCGCGCATGTATCCCTTCTGCCGCAGCATATCCCTGATCACAGGCCTGTTGACCCCGTTCATGATGCCGCAGCCCCGCGCATGAGTGATGACGCCATTCGCCCGGCAGTGAAAAAAACCATGTGCCCCAGCCTGGTCCAGCCTATGGCAATGAGCAGTACATGTGAAGCCGCGCAGTGTACCAGCATAACAGTCTCGTAAGTGCCGATCATCTCCCTGGCAAGGAACCCTGTTGCAAATGGCGCAAGAACGCAGACCATGGCTGCGTAGTCCCTCCATGAGGAAACCGCAAGTACATGTTTTACAAATGACCTCCTGGCGAGCAGGAAGGCCCCGGAAAGCAGCGCAAGTGCTGTAAACGCATGGGTTACAGCAGGGCTTATATACGGGGGCAGCACATGCCATGACAGGTCAAAAAGCATACAGTGGGCAGCGGCTGAAAGCGGAGCGGCGATTATGGATACGTGAAAAAGTGTACTTGCCGCTGCAAGGGCCAGACTGCGCTGTTCAAGTATCCCAGGTGCCGGGCTGAATGCATCATCCGCTGTGCGGCCCGGTACAGGGACCGCGGGGAACCTGAGCCCCGTTCTCCTCCCGGACAGTATTATCACTGTTTTCCTGGCCAGTCCCAGGACACATAGCGGTATGGTAATAAACAGGCAGGGGCCTGCGAGAAACTCGTATATGCGGGTTATGATATCCATTCAGGCATTAAAATGAAGCATTCCGCTCCCTGTCAAATATTTTTAGGAGCAGCGCGACATTCGCGGAATGCCTATTCCGGGCTGTCATTGTAGTATTCGGGGTAAATCCTTTTCGCGCAGTCAGGGCATATACTGTGTGTAAATTCCGCCCTGGAATGCCTGCTGATGTAGTTTTCAATCTGGTTCCAGTAACCGTTGTCATCACGGATCTTTTTGCATGAGGAGCATATCGGGAAGAGCCCCTTGAGTTCCCTCACATCTGAAAGGGCATTGTGCAGATCACGGTTTGATATAACCAGTTCCATTGTCCTCTCTTCAACAAGGGTTTCGAGGTTGTTCTTGTACCTGTTCAGTTCCTCATTCGCTGAGGTTATTTCCGCACGGGACTTTTTCAGGTTCAGCACCATGCTGTTGAATGCGGCGGCAAGTGCGCCGAACTCGTCATCGCTGTGGATGTCAATGGTAAAATCAAAGTTCCCCTTCCCGACCTTTTTTGTACCGGCAGTGAGCTTCTTTATGGGCACAATAATATACGCGGCAAGAATCAGGGTCAGTATTATGGAGATTATAAATATCGGCAGTGAACATGCAATAATTATCGCTATGATGGATCTCTGAAAACGCTCCACCTCGGCCTGGAAAAGTTCAATTACCACAAGACCGGACGCGTCACCCTTGCTGTCCCTGATGATACCGTAGACAGTCGCGGTATTCTCGCCGTAAATACTTGTGGGTGTCCCCCTGTTTACAACGGTGTTTTCATTGCGCCTGATAATCTCCCTGCAGCTTTCGATGACATCCGCTGATTCCGCGTAATACTCGCCGGGAAGGCTCTGTGATTCCCCCTTTGCTACAAGCGAACAGTATAGCTTTACGGGCCGGTTATCAAGTATAACCTCCGAGCAGAGCTCGCGCCTGCCATAGTCCAGTTTCTCCCCTGACACATCCAGCACAAGTGGGGACCTTGAAACGACCCTGGCCAGCTCCCTCTCCCCAAGAGAAATTGTTCCGTCGCGCCCTATTACAAGGCGCATTTTTTTACCGCCGGCATTAACATCAAAATCCCCGCTGTATACAACTTCATTATACCTGATTGTAATATCATTATCACTGTTAACAGAGAGCGCAAAACCGAAATACCCGGTGGTAATCCATGCTATATCCGACGGCGCTATGTCGGAATCGACAATGTATGAAAACCTGCCGCTGGCGGGATCGTAGTTCAGCGTGAAAAGATAGCTGATGAATTTTTCTTTATGCCTTATGCTGTTCAGGTACTGCAGGTACTTCCTGTAGTCGCTGTCAGACGCCGCCTTCATACCGGTGAGTGTTTTATGCTTATCACCGTTAATGGAGAGGGCGATTGCGCGGGCAAGAGTCTCCTTGCTGCTGAAAAAGCCCTGGAGGAAAAGGCCTCCCGCGTATTTATACACTGCCGCGCCTGCCAGCATAATAACAAAAAGATTTGATATCATCGAAAAGATGATGATCTTTTTTTTCAGGTTGAATTTCATATCACGCCGGCAGTAAAGATTTTTATATTTACCCGTATCACGCGGTCCCGGTATTCATCATAAACAGGTCACACATGGAACGATGAGCCATATTATAGGCCCAGGGACTGAATTAAATCAAGAATATTATATTAAAATATACGTTGATATTTGTTTTTAATAGAAAAATTGTACGGCTAAACTCTGTATACAGGAAAAAACCGGGCTTTTAATCACTACATAAGGGCATCCCGGATTCATGCTGCACGGGTTATCACTGCCCGATCTCAGGCATGAGCGTCCATTTGATAATCCACCTGCCCGTATCCGCATTGCGGTCAAGGCACACGATCCCCCCGTTCTGGAACCTGAAAACCGGTATACCCGGATCACCCGTAACAAGGTACGACGCCAGCCTGGACATGAAGGGCAGGTGCCCCACGAGCATAACATCCTCCCCGGAAAGCCCTGCCGCGAATGAAACAACATCGTCATTGGGATTCATACCGCCGCATTGCTCCACCCCGCCCGTACATCCGGTGATCCTGTGGAAAATCTCCGCGCTCTGGAGGGCCCGCTTCTTTCCGCTGTGTTTTATGACTGTTACGCGTACTCCGTAGCCCTTTGCGACCCGGGCTATGTGGACCACGTCATTTGTTCCCTCCTCCGTAAGGCTTCTTTCAGGGTCGGCCTCCTCAGAGTGGCATTTACCGTGCTGTACAAGATACAGGGACATTACATACCTCCTTTATTCCGATGTATCATCCGCCGGCGAGATGATGCCGGCGCAAAGATAAAATATAACCGCGGCCGAAAGAACAGCCCTGTAGCCGCAGACAACGGCGCACAGGGCCGCTGCGATAATGCTTATCACAGAGAAGAACCCGTTTACCCCCCAGGCATAGGGGACCGAAGCCATGTTCTCCTTCTGCATCAATGCCAGTCCTTTAGGAAAGGGCATGCCCATGAAGAAAGCAGGCGGGGCAATAAGCGCCATGACAATAATGATCCTGCCGTACAGTGGAACACGGGCCGCCAGCGAAAAGATGCTGTCAAGAGAAAACGTATACAGCAGTACCAGGCAGCATACAGCCAGTGCGCACCTGAGAATTCCCCTCCCCTTCATGAAGAATGAGTCCGAGCAGAAGCTTCCAATGCCGCTGAATACCAGCAGAGTTGAGATCACAAGGCTGAGCGAAAAGACCGGGCTCCCCAGGAAGAGGACCATCTTCTGTATAAGGGGCATCTCTATGAAGAAATAACCTGCGGCGATGAGGGAAAAGAATGGGACCGCACCGCGTTTCACCTTTATTACAGCGCTGCCCCTCCTGCGAAGCGGGTAAACGATGCTGGCGAAACTTATTACCGCCACCGGTATGAGTATTATGACCAGGAGGAGGTACCCCCATTCTGTTACAGGGACCTGGCGGCTGCCGTACTTGACTATGTATCTGATATACGCGGGCCTGAAAAAGTTGTAGAAGTAGGGCCTGTTGTCATGGGGCGCGGAAATGTCGGAATCGTACGACCTGGTGAACTCCTCCCTGCCTGGTGAAAGGATTGCGGCAAATGACCTGTAGAGCAGCCCCCCGTCCTGCCTGATGTTTGAGTCTGCCCCGGACACGGTCATGCCGGGACAGTATACTATATCGAAGAGCCTGCTACGGCAGAAACGCTTAACGCGCGCTATATCATCCGGTGTAAAGGGGGAAGCTGAAACCATGATAGTCAGGGTCTGGACGGAGCGGACAGCAATGATATGCCGGGCCGGGTCAACGCCAATACGCTCAAGCGCGGACACAGCCGTGTTGAACATCCTGAGAGGGTCCCGCGGCGGCGTAGTTATCCACCTTGTCACGGAGAGTATCCCGCCCGGTGCCAGCCTTTTGTAAAAGTCCATGAATGATTCAACAGTGTAAAGGTAGCTTTCATTCAGGGCATATACCCCCGACGCCGCCGAATTAAACGCGTCAACCATGGGTATGTCAACCAGGTCGTATAGAGCGCTGCTCCTGCGTGCGAAGCTCCTCCCTTCGTCATGATAAACCGTGACCCTGCTGTCAAGGTAGAGAGCGCCGGGAAAATACGCGCATGGGCCTTTCATCAGGCCTATTACGGCGGAATTGATCTCGACAGCGTCAATGGAACCGAAACCTGCCTCAATCGCCTTAAGTACGGGTTCACCGCCGCCCGCGCCTATAACAAGGGCCCTGCCCCTGCCCTCACCACCCTTCATGTAATAGGGCAGCCAGGAGGATAGATACCGTATATAGCCTGATTCGCCGGTCACGGCCACAGGAGAGGGGGAATCGCCGTCTGAAAAAATCATCCGCTGCACAGGGACTTTGTATGGCGACACAAGGCTAAGCCCTGCTGACGACCGCAGGCCTTCCGCCTGCACCACCTGTATAACCGATAACGGCGAGTATGATTCATGTATGATGCGGCTAGCCGGAAGGTTAAGCGCGCCGGAAACAGGCTTGTATTCGGAAACGGTCCTGGATCCGGGCGAAAGCGAAAAGAAAACCGCAGCGGCGATTACAGGCGTAATGCCGCATACCGCTGCAATGGGCACCTTCCGGCCGCTGTGCAGGGCCATGATTACAGCGGGAATAAAGGCCATGATTATGATAACAGCCATTATGCCGTACGGGTGAACATGGTATGACAGCGCAAGCGGCATGATGCACCCGGCGCCGGAACCGAAAAGGTTCACGCCGTATGCCCCTGACGGGGGTTTCTTCATTAACGATATGCATATTATTGCTGACCCGGAGAAGAACGGCAGGGCCATAAACGCGAAGTAAAGAAAAACGTACAGTACCATGAGCGTACTGAAGCCGATCCCGTATGGATTAACAGGGAGCATTACTGAAACAACAAAGCCGCCGGCAGTGCAGAGCGGGAAGATGAGGGCCATGACAAAGAGGTACCGGTTAAAATGCCTGCTTACGGCCTCGCTCCTTAGAGAGATGAAGGTGCCCGCAGCGCCTGACCCCAGCAGCGCCATGGTTATTATTACTGATGATAGGTTATGCCACTGCGCGAAGGAGAATACCCTTGTGAAGTTTACCTCGTATGCCATAAACGCGGCTGAAGTAAGAAAAATCACTGCGTAGATCATCGCGCACCCGGCCTAATCCCCGGACCTCACGAGCGGCACAAAACGGACCTCGGTAATAACGTTGACTTTTATTTTACCTTCCGCCGATTTTCTCACAAGCAGCAGCTGCTGCACCTTGAACGGCGGCCCTACGGGAATGCACATCACACCGCCGTTTTTAAGCTGTCTTATAAGGTCGGGCGGGATAAACTCCGCGGCACAGGTAACTATGATGGCGTCATAGGGAGCGTGCTCCTTCCAGCCGTAATAGCCGTCGGCGTGTAGCGTCTTTACTTTTCCGTAGCCGGCCCTGTCAAGGTCGGCGCGGGAGCGGTCATGGAGCTCCCTGACAATCTCCACTGAATAGACATCCGCGCCCATGCCTGCAAGTACCGCGGCCTGGTAGCCTGAACCTGTGCCCACCTCCAGCACTTTTGAATTTCTGCCTATGCCGAGCATCTCGGTCATGAGCGCCACTATATATGGCTGTGAAATGGTCTGGCCGTAACCAATGGGAAGCGGGGTGTCAGCGTACGAGTCCTCCCTGTAGTCCGGGGGAACAAATTCATGGCGCGGTACTATCCTCATGGCCTCCAGGACATTCCTGTCCCTGATACCCCGGTACTCGAGCTGCTGCTCAACCATGCTGAGCCTGTACCGGACATAGGAGTCCGCTGTGCTTCCCCCTGCGGGCTTTGCCGCCGTGACCTTTTTCCCGCTGCCGCCCTGAACATGGCCTGTCCCCTGTGTTTCATCCTGCTGCGCAGGTTCTTTACCGCATCCGGCTGATAACAGGATCGCGGCAGCGAGGAGCATTGCTGTTAAACGCATACCAATCACCGCTCCTGATAACTGACAGGATAATCAAAGTGACGGGCAATGGCAAAATATACCGGCCTGTTTTTACAATAATTTATGGAAGCGTAGTGCAGATCCAGGTTTGTGCTCACTGAAAAATGCGCGTGCCCCAACTGCGGGGCATCATATACGGGATAGGCCGCGGCGGCTGCTTTCAGAAATATACTGCTGCGTTCACGTAGAATCCCCAGAAGAACTCCAGCCTAGAAAGGTTCATGTCCATCTTACTCCCCGCAGGGACTGTTACCGTTGATCCGTCGAACTTGTCCAGGAAAGTTATGCCCTCTTTAAGTTTAACATCCTGGAGCATGAGCATTGACCAGTACATGGCGTAATCCACGCCGGCCTCGATCTTAAGATGCGACAGCAGGTACGTGAGCGCAATGCTTCCCACGCTGCTCGCGCCCAGGGGGTATGAACGCTTTTTAAAATAGCTGTTCTCCGAAACATTCATGAACGCAATGCTTACAGGAACATAGTACTGCCAGTAGAGGTCGCCCCATATGCGGCTCAGGTACTTGGATGAAATGAGAAGTTCATATGACCTGTTTTCAGTATACATGAGTATGGATCCGTCATGGCTGTCAGAAACCCCTTCATAGCTCAGGTCCACCACCATGGGGGAGCCGGCTTTCTTGTACTTGAATCCGAAACCAACGAGGCTCCATCCCAGGTTATGCTCTATCTTGAATTCATATTCCGAGAACAGTGTATAAAAGCTTGTCTTTTCGCCCGGGCTGAAATAATCCAGGCCGTCTTTTTCAGTGTAATAGTAGATGTCGGAAACACCACCGCTACTGTCTTTGTATCCCCGTGATGTAATGACGCTGTTGAAGTCGCGGAACAGCGCCGTGGCGGAAAACATCCAGCTTCCCAGTTTGAGGCCGCTGAGGAACTTCAGCTGGTCGCTTCGCCTGTCATTATCCTCCTGGAGCTCGCGCTTGTTGTCAAAGTCGGTCCTGAAAGAAAACTTATCGCTCAGGTAATCCAGTCCCAGGGAAAGGATGAAGAGGTTGGCCTTTAC
>CAYTSF010000058.1:8999-19210 GCA_964440335.1 uncultured Leptospirales bacterium | reverse complement strand
CTCAGGGCCTTCCTGAGCACCCGGTCTGCAAAGGCGCTGTTTGCAAGTATCCTGCTGCATATAATGCCGAGCATGATTACGCCCAGTGTGTAATCGACAAAAAAACTCACTGCCGCGGCCCTGGAAAGGAAACCGCTGATGAAAAGAGTATAACTGTAAAGAGCCAGGAATACACAGTTCAGCAGCGTGTACACAAGCACTGCCAGGCGGTTCATCAGAAGGGCAACAATCCCTATCACGGCAAACAGGGGGGCAATGCCGTTAATCGCCCGGACAATTTCTATTTTGCCGGGAGTGGTAAAGAGACTGAACCAGATAATGGCGGTCATGGGGATCAGGATGACATGCGATGCGATGCGCACGCGGCCCTTTCCCGTTAATACCATTCCAAGAATGATAATTACAACCATGCCGGCGCTTGACAGGCAGCCGGAATCTGCAGGGCTCCTCCCCTGTATAAATACAAGAAAGAGGATCATGATGATCAGGATGAAGATCATGGCGAATGAGATTATTATCATATCCCGGGCCTGCTGCCTTTTCTTAATATCTTTATGATTATAGGCATTCAGGAAATGACGACTGATCATATTCATATCTACCCCGTTTTTTCACAATATCATGTACCCCTGCAGAAACCTGCTTCCGTGCCCGGCCCCTCAATTCAGATTGTGCCGCTAAAGGTATAAACCTTTCCGTATACTTTCCGTGGGCCTGAAACTTTCCTTAACGTATTTTGCAACCAGTCCTTCGAGCCTGGCTGTAAGGTCAGGCGGAAGCATGCCTTTTGCCATTGCCATGAGACCGAAGACGTTCCCTGTTCCGTTTGTTATCGCCTTGTCGATGTCTGCAAACCGGCAAGCCCCCATCTCCACAAGCTTGGTGGCTTCATTGACCTGCACAGCTACGATATCCCCCAGGTCCACCTCGTCATTTGTTTTGCCAAGATCAATGGCCGGCCGGCCCGAGGACCAGTCAAAGAAACCTTTGCCTGTTTTTTTACCCAGGTCTCCTGCTTTAACTTTTTCCTCTATGGTCCTTCCCGGAGCAAAATCTTTGTGAACTGTTTCCTGATAGTATAAACATGAATGGTACGTGACATCGATTCCCGTGTAGTCAGTGACCTCAAAGGGCCCCATGGGCATGCCGATCTTTCGTATTGAAGCGTCAATCTCTTCAGGTGTAGCGATGCCGGCATCCACCATGTTGAACAGGAGAATCCCTCCCGGAGCCTGGACGCGGTTGACGATAAAACCTGGAACATCCTTTTCAACCCGTACTGCCGTCTTTTTAATCAGGTAACAGAAAAACATTCCGGCCTGCATCGTATCCTCAGATGTTTCCTCGCACCTGATGACCTCCACCAGGCGCATCATCATTACCGGGTTGAAAAAATGAAGTCCAAGTACCCTGTCCGGCCTCTTCGTCTCTTTTGCGAAATCTGATATTTTCATGGTAGACGTATTGGAGGCGATAATGGCGTGTTCAGGCGCAGCCGCGTCTATTCTGCGGAACAGGTCTATTTTGATTTCCATGATTTCCGGGACCGCCTCGATGACGAGGTCCGCGTTTTTTACCGCATCAGCAACGTCAGTTGTTGTATAAAGCAATTCGTTCCTGATCCTTCCCAGCGCCTGCGGTGTAATTACTCCCTTTGAAAGAAGTTTCTCAAGGCTGTCATAAATCCGCTTTACACCTTTATTGAGGGCGCTGTCATTTATGTCCTGCAGGTTTACCCTGAATCCGGCAAGGAGCGCCGCCTGAGCGATCCCGTGGCCCATGTCCCCTGCACCGATAACTGCGACAACAGATACTAAATTTTTACCCATAATTTCACCTTCGCTATGTATAATTGTATGCTACCAGTTGTATTTTTCACGCTCGATAACTGTGGCAACTCCCTGTCCGCCTCCGCAGCAGGCTGTGGCTACGCCGTATCTCCTTTCTTTCTTCTGGAGAATCCTCGCCAGTGTCCCCGCTATGCGAATCCCGGTTGCTCCCAGGGGATGTCCCAGTGCCAGCGCGCCGCCCATGACGTTTATCTTTTCAGGATCTATTCCCAGTTCCTTCATTGCGTAGAGTACAACAATACTGAACGCTTCGTTTATTTCCCAGAAGTCTATGTCTTTAACATCAAGCCCTGCGGCTTTCAGGGCTTTCCGGCTCGAAGGGACTGGCCCTATGCCCATGATCGTGGGATCCACACCCGCAAATCCGATTGACCTTACCGTTGCAAGGGGCTTGATGCCTTTTTTCCTTGCTGCCTCTTTTGACATGAGGATCATTGATGACACTCCCGCATTAAGAGGTGATGCGTTGCCGGCGGTTATGACGCCATCGGGTTTGTATGCCGGCTTGAGAGATGTCATATCTTCAAGTTTTACATCTTCCCTTATGCCCTGGTCACGGTTTACCGGCATGACGCTTCCTCCGGTCTGGAATGAATCAACGGTGAGTATCTCTTCATCAAAAAATTCCTCTTTCTGCGCCTTCTGCGCCAGGTTATGCGAACGTACTCCCCATTCATCAAGCTCCTTGCGCGTAAACCCGGACAGTTCGGTGAGCTTCTCTGCCGTAAGCCCCATGTTAGTCGCCGTCCCCATCTCCCAGTGCCTGTATTTCTTTTCCAGGAAGAATGACATGTTGGGGACAATGGCCCCCTTCTGTACCAGGTCCATACCCATAGGCACCCTTGTCATGTGTTCCATGCCGCCCACGAGGACCGCATCGGCGTTCCCCGTCTGGATCTCCATTGCTCCGATATGTATTGCAGCCATGGATGATCCGCACTGCTGGTCAACGAATTTGGCAGCGATCCTGTCCGACAGGTTCGCTGCGAAAATCGGATTCCTGCCTCCCATGGAGTAGTTTTCCGAAACCCCCAGCGCTGAACCAACGATGAAATCATCTATCTCATCTGACGAGATATCTGTTCTTTTTAAAACTTCAGGCAGCAGCCGTGAAAAAAGTTCACTGGTGCTCAGGTTGCCGAACCAGTCTTTTGACGGGTCACCGGGCCTTGACCTGGACCAGGCAGTTCTGAGATATCCGACAATTACCGCTTCTTTCATTTTTTCTCCTCCGGTTATGTTGAATTGAAAGTTTTGTGTTGAATCCTGATAAAATTTTTTAAAATCTGAAAAGACCGTTCTGAATGTCCATGTAAATGGACTCCGTAATCCGCACGTATTTCCCTTTTTCACTGTCCAGGAAATAAAGCTGATCAGTTATTATTGAAGGATCAAAACCTTCAGCCTGAAGCGCGGTCTTGACCTTTTTAAAGCTGGCTGTGGCATCGACATTTTCCCGCACCCGGATAAAATAAGGTCTTGCGTATGCGGGCAGGTTCGCCGCCGCATATTCAGCTAGTGCGTCAAAATCAATCGCGCATCCTGCACGAGGCGTAATGGCAGCCATGCCGCACCTGCCCTCGGTGTTGGCAACCTCGACCCCGTACACGTTTGTATCTTCCAGGCTCCCGAAACGGTTCAGAACGTCGGAAACTTCGTTTGTGGCCACGACCTCTCCCTTCCATTTGTAGGTATCACCAAGCCTGTCCACAAAAGAGACGAAGTTGCCCCTGTGCAGCTGAAATATGTCGCCGCTTATGAAATAGCGGTCTCCCTTTTTAAAGGCGTTTTCCATTATCTTGGACCTGGTCGCATCGGAGTTGCTTTTATATCCCTTGAACGGCGTGCGGGATGATATCCTGGACAGGTACATGCCCCTTTCACCGGGCCTGCACTTTATGAGAAAACCCCTGCTGTCCCTGACCAGGCATTCATTCTCCATATCATACTTCACGACATAGCCCATGCGGACACCTTTCTGCACCAGGTTGCCTATCATCCCGACTTTGCCCTGAAAGTTGGCAAGGCCTCCAACGCCTTCGCTAGATCCGTAAACTTCCACTATTCTTTTAATCCTGAACCTGTCCTGGAACTCCCTCCAGTAATCACCCCTCATGCCGTTGCCCATTATTACTTCAAGCGGATTGTCAGCGTCATCGGGTTTCACGGGAAGGTTGTTAAGGTACCTGCACAGTTCCCCTACGTATATGAATGTCTTTGCGTTGTATCTTCGTACATCGTCCAGAAAGGCAGATGCGGAGAACTTCCGCCTGAGGGCCATTGTGCCGCCAGTCATGAGTGTTGAAGACCATGCCATATTGATTCCGCTGTTATGGTAAAGCGGCAGACAGCAGTAATGTACCTCACCGGGAAGAATTCCGAAGATGTATCCGCCGTTGCCGTAGCCCAGCTGTATCCAGTTGTGATGCATAAGCCTTGTGGCCTTTGGCATGCCCGTTGTACCGGATGTGTATATGTATTCAAGCGTATCAAAAGACTTTATCGGCTCCGGCAGTACCGGGTTGGCCGACGGCTGTTTTTCAAGGACCGCGGCGAGGTCAGTTACGCCTGAGGGCGTTTCAATTGCCTTTCCCTCCTTTTCTATAAAAACCGAGCATGGAGGATTGAGCCTGATTTCTTCAGCGATTTCAAGGTAATCATCAGTAAATTCATGGCTGAAGATAAGGGCTTTCGCCTCAGCTATGTTTATCGCATGGGCAAGGACCCTGCCTGTAATATTGCTGTTTACCATGGCAATACCCAGGCCGGCTTTTGCGAGGCCTGCGTGTATTATAAGAAATTCCGGCCTGTTGCCCATTACGAGCGCAGCAACATCCCCTTTTTTAAAACCCTGCGAAATAAAATAGGCCGCGCACCTGTTTGCCGCTTCGTTAAACTCCCTGTATGTGATTGTCCTGTCTTCAAAGAGCAGCAGCGGCCGGTCTTTAAATTTTTCCGCCTGTTTTTCCAGGATAGCACCGAGAGACAGGGGAGTCTCTTTTGTTGTTGTTATTATCCTGTACAGGCCAAGCATCTGTGCATATTTTCGCCTGATTGATTTCATTATGCCCCTCTGCGTTTTTTAGTAAATTTATTCAAAACCGTTTTTGTCCCGCCTTCCGGGTTGATAAGAACCCGTTATTTCAGAAAGGGCTGCCTGTCAATTACTTTTTGTAACATGTTCTAAAATGTGTTACAATTTTATGTGGAATACTTTTTATTTTTTAATCCCGCCGTATTGTTTCCGGTGTAAAAAAATTGTTGTTGAATATTTACTGTATGATAATATTACAGTGCCCGTAACAATGCGTAAAAAACAACAGGATAGCGATAACCCATGCCAGAGATAAAATTAACAAAACGAAAAGAGAAGAGCAGGCAGATCAGGGAGACCATACTTGCGGTTTCACGGCGGCTGTTCATAGAGCAGGGATATTCAGCAACAACAATACGCCAGATTCTCATTGAGGCTGATATTACGACAGGTACGTTATACCATTTCTTCCAGGACAAGGAGGATATACTTCTTGAGCTTGCCGAAGGTCACCTCAGTGATACCGGAATACTGCTCAAATCCCTTCTGCCTGAAAATAAAGATTCAGCCCTTGTGTACGCACTGGAGATGTCGCTCATGTTTTCAGCAATTTCCAGGTATGACAATATCGCGGAGCTATACCTGAATATGTACCAGTCATGGAGGGTACTGGACATGATCTGTCACAATCACGGCACAATCAACAGGCAGCTTTTTGAAAAAAATAAAAAAGGAATGAGCGATGAATGGTGGTATGTTCATTCGCTTGCCATAAGCGGAATAATCAGGAACTGCATCGCTGAAAAGCTCAACAGCGGAAAGCTGGATATGACGGCTTATCTGCAGGTCATACTCAATGCATCTTTCGGATACTTTAATCTTCCCCTGAGCAAAGTTGACGCATTAATATCAAAATCCAGTGAAATTATCCGTAAAAACAAACCTGAGTTATATGGCATAAGCCTCTGAACCTCATCGTCTGCCCGGCATAGTTTTACTATTCACTTTTCACGACAGTCCTCAATGAGGCGGAATAATTCACATATGGTCGACAGGCCATTTTTTTAAACATGCTTTCCGCATTAAATATAATTTTTTATTTACAAATACCCGCCTGCAAAAAATATGATCATAAATTCCTGTATATGACCTGAAAAGTATTATACCGGCCTTAATCAATTATTGGTAAACTATAACACATGAAAAAAGAGATTTCACGCAGGCGCACATTCGCCATAATATCACACCCCGACGCAGGTAAAACAACACTGACCGAGAAACTGCTGCTCTACGGAGGGGCAATTGAACTTGCCGGGTCTGTAACAGCCAAAAAAAAACAGCGGGATACATCATCAGACTGGATGGAACTGGAAAAGAAGAGGGGCATCTCCATCTCTTCGACTCTGCTGCAGTTTGAATATAAGAATTTCAGGATGAACCTGCTTGATACTCCCGGTCACAAGGATTTTTCCGAGGATACTTACCGTGTACTTACCGCCGTGGACGGAGTAATAATGGTCATAGACGCGGGCAAGGGTATCGAGAGCCAGACACAGAAACTCTTCGAGATATGCAGCAGGCGCGGAATACCCATATTCACTTTCATGAACAAGCTGGACAGGCCGTCCCTCCCCCCCATTGAACTCATTGACCAGTTGGAAAAGGTACTTGGCATTCACGCATACCCGGTCAACTGGCCCCTTGAAAACGGCCCCCTGTTCAAGGGTATTTTCGACAGGACCACCAACCAGGTCCATCTCTTTGAAAGGGTGCCGGGCGGGGCCTTCAGGGCGCCGGTTTCAACGCACGGCATAAAAGACCCCTCTGTGAAAAATATAATCGGGGAGTCCTCCTACGCGGAAATACTCGAGGAACTGGAACTGCTCGACATGGCGCACGCCGGGCTGGACAGGGACGAGGTGCTTGCCGGCAGGACAAGCCCCGTTTTCTTCGGCAGCGCATATAACAATTTCGGTGTTGAACTACTTCTTAACGGGTTCCTTGACTTCTCCGGCGGACCGCTTCCCAGGAAAAGCGCAAAAGGGGAGATACCCCTTGACAGTGATTCATTCTCCGGCTTTGTCTTCAAGGTGCAGACAAACATGAACCCGGTCCACAGGGACCGCATGGTTTTTGCCAGGATCTGTTCCGGCAGGTTCCAGAGGGACACAAAGGTGTTCCACATGCCGCATGCGAAGGAGATCCGCATATCGAATTCTCACACTGTATTCGGCAGGGAGAGGGAAGTAATGGACGAGGCATACGCCGGAGATATACTTGGTTTTGTCACAAATACCCCGTTCAAGGTGGGGGATACGATCACATCCGATCCGGAAATAATCTATAACGAAATACCGCGTTTTGCACCCGAATGTTTTGCGTACCTGCATAACGTGAATACAACCGCGTACAAGTCTTTCCGCAAAGGCATAGACCACCTGCTTGCTGAGGACATAGTTCAGGCATTCCAGATTGAAGGCCGTTTTTCAGCAGTGCCGCTGCTCGGCGCAGTAGGCAGCCTTCAGTTTGAAGTTCTGCAGTACAGGCTCAAGGATGAGTACGGGGCTGAATCCCGGCTCGAAATGATGCCGTGGACCGCTCTCCGCTGGATAGAGACGTCACTTGATGATGAAGCTCTGAGGAACGCACTCCCCTACAGGTCCGAACTTGCCAGGGACAACAGGGACAGGCAGGTTGTGCTGTTTCATAACGCGTGGTCAGTTAGCGGTTTCGCGGAAAAGAACCCGGCCATCAGGGTGCTGGATTCACCCGGGGTATAATTACAGTATACTATCCTTTACTTCAAGTACGGCAGGAATTCCACTGCTGTCCCGGCCGACAACGCTGAGGCCCGGCCTTATACCCTCAAGCCGTTCATCCGAGGAGCGAAGGGCATTGAAATCAGCTGTTTCAAGAAATTCACGGAGCAGTTCAAGTTTTTCACCCTGCACGGCTGTCTCTGTGTCATCTTCAGTCTCCATAAGCAGTTCAGTGAGCCTGCGGAGCTCGTTTTTTGCCGCTGTTTCCACGCAGTGATTTCCTGTGAGTAGTGTTACAGTTACATCCTGCATATGTCTATCCTTTTCCTTTTATGTCTGCATGGACCGCGTTCCGCCTTCCGCTTCCGTGCAGTTTTATGCAGATAATTGCCGTGGCAGGCATACTGAGAAACATACCAATGCACCCCACCGCCGACTTGATGAGCTCGCTCAGTACCGGGTTATAGTTTAGTACAAGAGTGAATGGTATTCCTGGTTCCATCTTCAGGGCAATGATCAGTACAAGCGGCAGTGATGTACCCACATAGGCAAACAGGAGAGTGTTAAGTGTTGCGCCAAGCATATCAGAGCTGACAGTGATGACCGATCTGAAGGCCTCTTTAAACGATATCTCCGGACTCACCCTGAATATCTCCTCGGCAGCAGAGGCTATTGATATGCATACATCCATTATCGCGCCAAGGGCGGCTATTATGATGCTCGAAAGCGCAAGCCCTCTGAGATCAATGTCAGTGACCGAGGCATAGAACACAGTCATCATCTCGTTGGTGACAATGCCGGTGAGGCGCATGATCCAGCCTGCAAGCAGGGCCAGGAATGTTGCTATGAGTATTCCGCTTGATGCGCCCGCGATCGCGGCAACAGTCTTTTTGCGGAATCCCAGAATAATCGGTATAGTTATAATAATAGCGGCAATGCATATTGCCACTGCCACAGGAAGCGGTGAATGCCCCCGCAGGGTCATGGGAATCAGTATATAGAAAATCAGAATAATAGTCGCAATGAATGCAAGGACAGACATAATGCCGCGCAGCCTGCCGACAAAAAGAATTACGGCAAGGAGAAGCACGCCGAAAAA
This sequence comes from uncultured Leptospirales bacterium, assembly GCA_964440335.1. Taxonomy (GTDB): domain Bacteria; phylum Spirochaetota; class UBA4802; order UBA4802; family UBA5550; genus JAAYBQ01. The sequence continues at coordinate 10,468 of CAYTSF010000058.1, read as the reverse complement.
TATAATCCCCCCGGAATTATCCACGTCATATATGTGGATGTACTCAACACCCTCACTCCCGCCGGTCTTTGATATTCCTATGAATACAACATCTCCTGTTCTGTAAAACATATCCTTTGGCATATTGTCATCCCCCCTGAAGGCCAACACAAGGGGTTCGCCTGACCTTGGCCCGTCAATAATCTTCAGGTTTACCTGCACCTCGACATCAGCGGGATTACTGCCATCAATCAACACCCGGTCAATTTTAACTATCTCGGCACGGGTAAAATCCCTCGCGTCCCTGAAAATCTTTTTTTCAACGGCAAAGAGCGGCGGTGCAAGCAGAGCCGCCATAAGCACTGCTGTTAAAAAATTTTTCATATTAACCCTCCTGTGTCCACACGGATGAAAACCGGTAACTGTTTAACACACTCCTTTGCTGTCATCGTCAGGCCTGAGCGTTACAGGTGTTTAAGTTTCTCATTCTCAGCCCTTTTAACATCCATAAAAGTAACAGCACTCTGCACGCAAGATTCGACACAAAGACCGCAGGATGAACATCTCCCATAGTCAAACTGCAGGTAGTCAGGCATGCACGGGACAGGAAGCACCATACAGTATTTAATACACTTAGCGCAGGCCGAATTATAAATTACAGATATCGCATTTACCGGACAGACACTGATACAGGTGCTGCACCTTGTACATTTACTGACATCAAGAACAGGCACATTCTTCATATAAGATCTCCCTTATACTTTAAGTGTGCAGCAGGATAAACAATCCTGCTGCACCAGGTCAAAGCAATACTGTTGTTTGATTCTCAGGCTGATCATTTTAGTGATCACAGGTGTTTGCCCCTGTTATAAGAAGCCCGTTCAAGTAGCTTTCCACCGTGCCCTTGGGGTTTCCCGCCGGTGCTCCGGTTATCACGTTGACACCTCTTTCCTTAAAAAGATTCACAGCCCTTGCCCCCATTCCTCCGGCGATTACGAGGTTAACACCTTTCTCCGAAAGCCATTTTGGAAGCAGCCCGGGTTCATGCGGCGGGGGAGTAACCGAAACCTCGTCTTTAATGCTCTTATTCTCTTTATCAACATCAAATATCGCAAACTGCTCGCAATGACCGAAATGCATACAAAGTTTTCCCTCTGTTACTGGTATAGCTATCTTCATTTTTCCACTCCATTAATTATTGAATTTACTATTTCCGCAAAATTTTTCTGTGCCGGGCTCGCCTCATCAACAGATGAACTGAGGTGCGGGAACCCGCTGTCACCGCTGTGTACAACCTGTGTCTCGATCGGTATGGACCCCAGGAAAGGCACGCCCATATCATCGGCCATGGATTCGCCGCCGCCGCTTTTAAAAATTTCTGTAACAGTTCCGCAATGCGGGCAGACGAAACCGCTCATGTTCTCTACAACTCCTATAACAGGAAGATTGAGCTGTGCGCTGAATGTGACAGACTTCCTCACATCGGCAAG
>CAYTSF010000058.1:0-8899 GCA_964440335.1 uncultured Leptospirales bacterium | reverse complement strand
GAAACAGCAAGGTTTACCGCCACAGTACTCTTGCCCACACCGCCCTTGCCGGACATAACCACTATTTTGTGCCTGATATTGTTCATGTTGTCCCTGAGCCTTATGGCATCCATAACATCTTTGGCCTCGTTCATCGGACCTGCCGCACATCCCTGGTTCTGTTTTTTTTCTGACATGATAATATATGCTCCTTAAATTATTAGACTCGCTGCAAAACCAAGTTTTGCGATTACAGGGAAATCCCTGCGGGGCGATTTCAGGGGCTTCGCCCCCGGCCCCGGGTAAAGAAATTAAAAAACAATAAGTCTGTTGAATTTTTACAGCACCGCCTGTACCTTCCCCCACAGAGCCCTGATCGCGGATGCGGCCGGACCGGTTGAGTACTCAACCACGCTTTTACCGTCCATCTGAGCCGCCGTTACATCCCTGTCGTAGGGGATTATTCCGAAAAATTCAATATTTTGAGATGAGCAGAATTTTTCTATCCCGGCAGTTCTCTCCATGTTAATGTCGCCGCGGTTAACGCATACCGCGCTCCTGATTCTGAAGTGCCCGGCAAGTTCAAGCGCCCGCTTCATGTCGTGAATACCGGATACTGTTGGTTCGGTCACAATGAGCAGGAAAGATGCGCCTGTGACAGTAGCAATGACCGGGCAGCCCGTACCGGGCGATCCATCAACCACTATGAGTTCAAAACCCTTCTCTTCAGCTATCTCCTTTGCTTTTTTACGCAGTATGCTGACCAGTTTTCCCGAATTACCCTCAGCCATACCGAGTTTCGCGTGTACAAATGGCCCGGCATCAGTCTCCGAAACAAACCACCTGCCCGATTCATGGGGCCTCATCTCAATGGCTTTTTCCGGGCAGAAATGCGCGCATACGCCGCAGCCCTCGCAGGCAAGAAGGCCGACACTATAATTCTCATCTATAGAGTCAAACCTGCAGAGCCTGACGCACTCTCCGCAGCCTGTACATATTTTATGGTCGATAAATGCCTTGCGTCCTCCATCAAACCCCTCATCGCTCTGTATCCGGGGATTAAGAATAAGATGAAGGTCAGCCGCATCAACATCACAGTCAACCATGACCTTTTTTTCCGCAAGGAAGGCGAAGGAAGCCGTGATGCTTGTTTTCCCAGTACCCCCCTTTCCGCTTATAACAACAAGTTCCTTTATCATACCCTGACCCTGCTGTTATTCTTAATGTGCTCAGCTATCTTCTCCATCTGCTGCGGGTAGTTCTTTTTAATAAATGACACGCAGTCACCGTTGGAATAAGCCACAGCTATCTCTCTGTCTTCGGGAATCTCAGTTATAAGCGGAATATTTCTTGCCGAACAGAAATCCTTTACCATATCCTGCCCGCTGACAGCCCTGTTAAGAACTACACCGAAAGGAACTCCAAGCGCCTCTGCCATTCCCGCTGCAAGCTCAAGGTCATTCAGGCCGAACCTTGTCGGCTCGGCAACGAGCAGAAGAAAATCGGCATCCCGTATTGATTCGATTACAGGGCACGATGTTCCGGGCGGTGAATCGATTATTCTGATTGCCGCGCCGGAGTGCCTCTTCTTCACCTCTTTAATCAGCGGCGGCGACATCGGTTCACCAATATTCAGCCTGCCGCCAGCATATTTTATCCCTGAAGCAGCGCCCTGCTCCACAATCCCGATTTCGCGCCAGACCTCGGTGATTGCACCCTCTGGACAGACCAGGGCGCAGCCTCCGCACGAGTGGCACATGAGTGGAAGCACAAGGGGCTTCCCCTTTATGAGCACTATGGCGCTGTACCCGCAGAGTTCAGAACATTTACCGCATCCTGTACATTTACCGTCATCAACTGACGGAACATAAACTCCGCCCTTATCATCTGCGCAGCCCTCTGCTCCGAGAAAAAGATTCACATTGGGCTCCTCAACGTCACAGTCCAGAAGTGCCGCATCATAACCTTTATCAGCAAAAAATGACGCCAGGGTCACCGAAACCGTGGTTTTCCCCACTCCGCCTTTACCGCTTGCTACCGCTATCTCCATTCATCAGCTCCTGAATTATTCCCGCGTCATACATCTTTTTACATACCATGCATCCCCTGTATGCCACGGATAATCTCGTATCCGGGCTGTACAGGTAATCAAGCCTCTCCCTCTTTTCCTCAGAGAGCTCATCTTTATGTTCTCCGAGCGCACTCAGCAGCCCCTCAGTACGTATGCATCGTATGATAGATGCGTCCCTGAGAAACCGGGGGATCGTATCCCCGTGCATCTGCCCCACTTCACACAGATTAAAACGCGGATCATCCTTAAAGGGAAGGCAGTAATGCCATTTCTCATCCACAAAGGGGCTGTCGCCGCAATGGGTATGCAGCGAAAGCATGTCGATTATTGACGAGTTCGGGAACCCGTCAAAATCGGCCGCAGATATGCCGAGCTTCTCAACAACCTCTTTTATATAATACGGTTTAAACCTCCCCAGAGGAGTCTTGTCCTTCCCGGAAAGAGAGAGAGATGGGCAGCGTTCATCCATACTCTCGGCATCGCCGAGAGGAGCAAGCGCGACAACCCTCTGAAGCACACCGGGATATATTTTTTTAAGACGTTCATCTATATCGTCATCAGCAGCCATTGTCACAAGTATGACCGGTATAACCTTCATTCCCGGTTCGCGGCTCACGGCAAGGAGGTTGTCCATTGCGATATATCCTGATTCGCCCATGTTCTCCTGGTATTCCGATATGCTTATCCCCGCCACGATTTTACGGCCTATCCGCGGCGAGAGCCTTTTGAAAAAATCACGGGTATAATGTATATCTTCAAAATTTTTTCCGTTTGTCGGCATGGTAAGCAATTCAATCAGATTCAGTTCAGATAACGATCCAAGCGCGTCAACTATGTCCATGCAGCCGCTCTTCCAAATCGTAGGTTCACCGCCTGTTACAAACTGGTATTTTAAATTCACACCGGCGCTCAGACTTTTAATGTCTTCCAGATAGCTTCTGAACTGCGCATCGCTTAATTTATATGACGATGTATTAGCCGAACGGAGGCACCCCCTGCACTGTTTGTTGCAGGCGTCTGTTACCTGCAGCGCAGGATAAAAATCACTCTTTGCGGGGGGATTCTTTCTTGCCCTTTCCCATTCTTTTTTCTGTCTGTAATTATAAAGTCTTTCCCTTATCATCATCTATTACCATTCAGGAACGCTTAAAATTCAAAGACCCTTCCGGCCGATGCATTGACGAACCGGTCCCTGAACCTTGCCGCGAACGCGCATGCCACTCTAAAGCCTGTGCAATGAGACACACCGATCACCTTCACATTGTACCTGTCCATGGTGTCCATGGACTGTTTCACATAATCATCAGGTGCAGTACCAAGGTGTGTACCCCCTATTACCGCGTGGAACTCCCTGAGCCCCGCAGCCTCGCTGATCTGGTCAAGAATCTCCACCATCCCGGAGTGCGCGCAGCCAAGGAGCACTACCGGGCCTGAAGGTGTATCGACAAGAAGCGAAAGGTCATCATTAAACAGATCGGTCCTCACCTCGCCGCCAGTCTCCGCCTTAAGCATCCTGTCCCAGGGCTCCCAGCCTTCCGGATGTTTTACATCGCATAACGCATGTATTGATCCGCAGACGCTGCCGTAGCCGGAAAGCTCCGTAAAGACCGCTCCCGCTTTTTCATATTCATCTCTGGATGCCCCGAAACCTATCCTGACAATCATATCTGGTGTACGCTGCGCAAGCTTGTTATTAAAAGCGGATGGGTGGAGGCAGACAGGAATTTTACCGCCGTGCTCTTTTAGAACAGCCATCAGGCCTCCTGTGTGGTCGTAATGTCCGTGGCTCAGAACTATTCTGTTAATGGATTTTATGTCCTTACCAAGCATCCTGAGATTATGTACTACACCAAGTCCCTGCCCCGTATCAAAAAGCGTGGCATCATCACCTTCCAGCAGCATGGAAAGGCCATGCTCGCCCATCAGGGGCAGTGGTGTATAAACGCTGTTTTCGCATATTACCGTAATTTTATTTATCATAAGACCGTATAATCCCCTCAAATTAATCCTGTTATATCCGCACCAGGAATCTTACATCTTCTCCTGAAATGTAAAATTCCGGGGAGAGACCGCAGTGATGCCGCCCTCTCCCCGGCAGGATAGTTTTATTATGATCACCAGTGCCCTTCGACATTGGCTTCATCGCACTTTACAAGCTCGCCCCTGCCCAGTCTGTCCAGGGCCTCGCTTACGATACATCCGCTGCACAGGTAAATATCCACGCTGCCCTTTGAAAGCGTTGCAAACGCCTTTGGCCCCACGTTCCCCGTGATTATTGCGCCCGCGCCCGTATCAATAACAGTCACAGATGACTGTATGCCCGCACCCTGCGCGGATTCCAGGTTCTGCTTATTATCTACATATTGAAAATCTTTTGACTCTGTGTCATATACAATAAAGCCCTTTGCCCTGCCGAAACGGGGATCAACTGTTGAAGAAAGATACTGTCCTTCGGATGATACTGCTATTTTCATAAATTTTTCTCCTTACCTGTTATATTCTGCCTGCTGTAATTAAAACCCCGTCCGCAGCTTCTCCCTGTCCCCCTGCATGGTTTCATGCAGTCAGGCGCAGGCTTCAGCTGCCCTTCAAGATACGCCTTCATAACATCCTCCACAGGCCCGCTTACCCAGGAATAAAGTCCCAGGCTTTTCTCACTTATCATGCGTGCAAGGTATCCGCTTACAGCGCCGCAGATAATTGAGGTCACGCCCATCTCGCTCAGCCTGATGATTCTCAGTGCCGCTGTTTCAGAGGAGAGTGTAACTGTTGACCTCTGTACAATCAGTCCATCTGTCAATTCGAGCAGTACAAATCTCCTCGATTCATCAAGCAGCGGTGATACTCTCTCCTGGAATTCAGGTATTGCTATAAGTTCATTCTTCATGACAGACTTAAATGCAGATTTCGTGCCGGGAATTGACGAGGGAATGGCTGTCACCCGGATGATGCATATTTTTTTATAATTTTATACGAAATTCATGTTCAAATTGTATTCATTGCTGGATAAATAGGGGTCAGAGTCCTGATTTTCAGGCTCAAAACATGAAATTAAACTAATACGGGGATTGAGCATCTGAATAATCATCCCGCATATTGCGTTTTGCAATATTCATTTACCACAAATCTTGCATAATGCAATATCGTATTCACAATTTCTACGCCCTGCATTTGTAGATAAATATAAGAAGTCTGAAAAATTAAGACTTAGGATGACTGATTATCACCAGCCTGTTTGATATTCAATCTTCAGTAGTGGAACCCATCCCGTACTTCTTCATTTTTCTCCAGAGTGTCGAAGCATCTATTCCAAGATCACGGGCTGTTTTTGTACGATTCCCGCTGTTCCGGTCAAGTGCACGGCTTATACAGGTTCTCTCCATTTCATCAAGCGTTAGATTTTCAGCAGGTGCGTGTTCATCGGCCCTGAAATGATGGGGCAGATGGCTCCTGCTGATATATGCCTCACGGCAGAGAACAAACGCATGCTCAATAATATTTTCAAGCTCGCGTACATTGCCGGGAAAGCTGTAATCCATGAGTATATTCATCACTTCATCCGTAACGCCCTCTATTTTTTTATCCTTTAATACATTGAATTTTTTTATGAAGTGATGAACCAGAAGAGGTATGTCCTCTTTACGTGAAGCAAGATCAGGTATGCTGATGTTGATCACATTCACCCTGTAATAAAGATCCTCGCGGAATGAACCCTTTCTTACTTCATCCATAAGCCTTCTGTTTGTTGCAGCAATAATGCGTACATCGGACTTCACCTGCACCGTGTCCCCAAGCGGTTCATATGCACGTTCCTGTATAAACCGCAGCAGCTTCGCCTGAATGGCAGGTGATACTTCACCAATCTCGTCAAGGAAGAGAGTCCCGCCCCTGGCTGCCGCGATCCTGCCTGGTTTATCTTTCCTGGCGTCAGTGAACGCGCCTGCCCTGTAACCGAAGAGTTCGGACTCAAGGAGGTTGTCCGGAACAGCCGCGCAGTTTATTGCCACAAGGGGTTTATCTTTTCTCTCACTCAGGTTGTGCAGGGCCCTGGCAACAAGCTCCTTACCTGTACCGCTGGGGCCTTCGATTAAAACCGTGCTGTCGCTGGATGCGATATCAGGTAATATGGCAAACAGGTCCCTGAAATACCTGCTGCGGCTGACTATATCTTCAAGGGTGTAGCCCGATTCTATCTCCTTGCGAAGTGTCTCTATGGCGGATATATCACGGAATGTCTCAACTCCGCCGATCACTTCACCGGATTCATTTTTAAGAAGAGCTGTACTGACTGTTATGGGGATCTTCTCACCGGCTGAATTTACTATGTATACGGTTTTGTTTATAATGCTGCGCCCTGTTGACATTGTTTCCTTAAGGGCGCACGAATGTTCACAGATGCTGGCATGGAATACTTCAAAGCAGAGTTTACCTGCCGCGTCATCGGCAGCAATACCAAGGATTTCGGCGGCAGCCCTGTTCATCCATGTAATCCGGAAATCCATGGCCACTGTGAATACTCCGTCGGCAATGCTGTCCAGGATTATGTTTTCCCGGTCTTTTATCATAGTTTTAACAGGCTCGGCCGGATCAGCAAAAAATGCAATTGAAAAACACCTGCCGTTTTATCTGTCAAGGGCTGTTTATATAAGAGCATACCTCCGGACAGGAGGTATCGCTTTAAAAAACAGTGGTGTGATGAAAAAAAAGAGGGATCAGGTTACAATTCTGAATGCCATTTCTCCGGTAAGACCGTACATGCCTCGCCTGTCTACGCCTTCGTAAACACCGCCCTCACCTCTTATGCTCGCATTGGCTGCAGAAACCCATCCGCTGGACCTCATAAATTTCTGCACTTTCTTTTTTGACAGCATCTCTTCAAGAATGGAGGAATCGATCCGGCCTGAACTGTTATCATGATACACAACCTGCATAATCATTATACTGCTCCTTTGGGTAGATTATTTTATTTTCCGGCAGATGAACAAAAGTGCCATTGTGTACAAAATAACTAAAAGTATACCCGCAGGGCACTTTTTTTATGTAAAAAACATTAAATTTGCCGGATTTTCTTATATACCCAGGCCGGAATTCAGAAATCCTCTTAATAAAGACGAAATACTCACAGGGTCTGCACGTAGCAGGGAAATTGGATTAAAAATTGACAGATCATATAACCAGTAAACAGTATTCAAATTCAGACAGAAGGTTATAACCATGAAAATCCAGTTCACTCCTGTAGGAATAATCCACACGCCTTTTAAAACAGTGGAAAACATGCCCATACAGCCGTCAGCAGCAAAGGATATTGGCGGAACAATAGAGATTTTTCCCGAATACACTGAAGGCCTGGCAGACCTTGAGGGATTCTCGCACATATACATCATTTTCCATCTGCACAAAGTAAACAGCTTCAGGCTAAAAGTAATACCTTTCCTCGATACAGTTGAACATGGAGTATTTGCCACGCGTTCACCGGCAAGGCCCAATCCCCTGGGGCTCTCGGTTGCGGAAATCGTCTCTGTGAAAAACAATATCATCGAAATACGCGGCGTTGACATGCTGGACGGTTCGCCTGTACTGGACATTAAGCCCTTTGTTCCGGAATTCGAGAACTATACAGGTATAAGAAGAGGATGGTTCGAGGGGAAAACAAAAAACGCGTCAAAGACGCTGTCGGACGAAAGGTTTAAATAGAACAAGTGGTATAAATAGAACAGGCGGCTGCAGCCGCCTGTCCGTATCATATATGTGACTGTCAGTTATAGCACTCGTCGCCAAGGTTTGTGATAAGCGGTTCATCCATGAGCCAGCGGAGAGTGTTCTTCAGCCTCATAAGCTGTATAAAAAGGTCATGCTCCGGCAGTTCACCGATCGGGTGCATGGGGCTTTTCCAGTAGAATGAGAGCCATTCCTGGTTTCCGCTAAGTCCCGCTCTCTGGGCCAGGTCAAGGAATATGACAAGGTCAAGCACTATGGGAGCCGCAAGTATCGAATCGCGGCAGAGGAAGTTCACCTTTATCTGCATGGGATATCCCAGCCATCCGAATATGTCTATGTTGTCCCATCCCTCCTTGTTGTCTCCGCGCGGGGGATAGTAGTTGATTGTAACCTTATGGTAAAAATCCTCGTACAGGTCAGGGTAGACTTCAGGCTGAAGTATCTGTTCAAGCACGGAAAGCTTGCTCACCTCTTTTGACTTGAAGGAATCAGGGTCATCCAGAACCTCGCCGTCCCTGTTGCCGAGTATGTTCGTTGAATACCAACCCCTGATACCAAGCATCCTGGACTTGAAGCCGGGAGCAAGGAGAGTCTTCATGAATGTCTGGCCGCTCTTGAAGTCTTTGCCGCCCATGGGCACATTTCTTTTAGCAGCAAGTTCCCATAATGCCGGTATATCGTTGCAGAGATTGGGCGCGCCGTTGGCATAGGGAATGCCCATATCCATTGCTGCGTAGCAGTATATCATGCTTGGAGCAATTTTCGGATGGTTCTCCTTAAGCGCTTTTTCAAAATTGGCAAGCGTGTCATGAACGCCGGGGATCATCTCCTGGTAGATCTCCGTGCTTCCGCACCATACCATTACCATGCGAGCCAGGTTTTTCTCTTTCCTGAACTTCTCTATATCGTCCTTAACCTGCTGTGCAAGGTCCCAGTGAGTAGGGGCGGACTTGACCCATTTGCCGTCAAGGTTCTTCACATACTCCCTGTTGAACACTGCTTTCCATGGCTTGATTTTAGACATCTCATCTTTAATTTTTGAAAGATCATCCCTTGTGAGCACCTGGGCGTTAAGGGCGGATTCATAAACTGTATCATCAAAAATATCCCAGCCTCCGAATTCAATATCAT
>CAYTSF010000057.1:0-19291 GCA_964440335.1 uncultured Leptospirales bacterium | reverse complement strand
GAGCAGGACTTCAGCCTTACCCTGGCATCCATGGTCACCAGTGCCATCAGCCGTCATGAGGCTGTCACCGAAAGCGACCGTGCCCGCATTGCACTTGAACTTTCAGAGGCTCGATACAGGGGACTTATTGAAAATTCACCCATCCTCATCATGAGATTTTTCTCAGAGGATTATACCATCTCCTTTGTTAATGACTATTTCTGTTCATATTTCAATGTCGACAGGTTTACTATCCTGGGGGAGAACGTTGTCAGCCTGATTCCCAGGAGCAACCATGAATCCTCCATGAAAAAGATTTCAGAAATTACAAAAGAAAACTCAATGGCCACCTTCGAAATCAAGACAGTGGCGCATAATGAACTTAAATGGCAGTTGTGGACCATACAGGGCATCTTTGATAAAGAAGGTCGTCTGGCCGAGTATCAGGGCATGGGGGAGGATATCACCAGCCTCAAGAATACACAGCTGCAGCTCATGGAGCAGAAGAGGTACCTGCAGTCCATTCTCGATTCGCAGGATAACATGATAATAGTTGCAGACAGGAAAAGTGTACTGGAGGTGAATATTACCTTTCTTGAGTTTTTCGGATTTTATTCACCCGATGATATGATAAAGAATTTTGACCGCGTGGGAGAGATGACCGTTGAAGTTGAAGGTTGTCTCAAACCGGGAGATGCAAAGTCCATGTGGCTTGATGCCCTTGATTCTGCTGAAGGTAGCGGGCAGTACCGCCTCGTTGCGTTCAGGAAGGAAGGGGCTGAGAACATTAAATATTTTTCGGTCAAGTTCAGCCCGCTCTCTATTGAATCAGATATTTTTGTTCTCGAGTTTTCAGATGTAACTGCTCTCGAAGAGCGGTCCAGGGAATTCGAGAACAGGGCGAACGTTGATGCGCTGACCAGGATATTTAACCGCAGGAGATTTCTTGAACTGCTTGAGATGGGGATGGATTCAGCCATGAAACTCAAACAGGAGCTGAGCATCGTATTCTTCGATATTGACCATTTTAAAAAGATAAATGACACATTCGGCCACAACACCGGCGATGATGTACTGCGGGGCCTTGCGTCGCTTGTAAGTTCCGCAATCCGGCGGACAGATGTTTTTGCCCGATGGGGAGGGGAGGAGTTCCTCATACTCCTGGAGGCGACGAACCTTGATAATGCCGCACGCATGGCCGAAAAGCTCCGAAAAACAGTGATGGAGCATGAATTTCCCGAGGTGAAACAGGTTACCTGCAGTTTCGGCGTCACGGCCTGGAATCCGGATGAAAGCGGCGAGGCATTTATAAACAGGGCCGATTCAGCACTCTATAAGGCAAAGGAGAGCGGCCGGAACAGGGTGGTTGGGATCAGGAAAAAGACGGAGCAGTAAAATGCGTAGCATCAATCCGCTGAAAGAATATACTTCATGCCCCGGTTCCGGGGCTGTTCAGTATTTCGTGCATTTTCCATGAAAGTTCCTCTGCGACGTAAGGTTTAGGGATGAAACCTGCTGCGCCGAGTTCCATGGCATGGGCTATTCTTTCGTCCTCTGAGTATCCCGAACTTATAAGTACCCTGACAGAACTGTTGATCTCCAGGAATTTTCTGAAAACCTCCAGTCCCGACATGTGCGGCATTGAAATGTCCAGCAGCACCGCGTCTATGTTTTCGTGGCTGTTTTCATAAACCGAGAGACCCTCGATGCTGCTGCCGGAGGTAAGTACCGTATAACCTGACGATGTAAGCGTATCCTTGGCCACGGAAAGTACATCTGCCTCGTCGTCAATGACAAGTATGGTTCCGTTTCCCCTGACCAGGGATGTCCGGGATTTTTCCATTGGCCTGGTTTCCAGGCTCATGGGATTTATCATGGGAAGGAAAATGCTGAAGGTTGATCCCCTGTCTGTCTCTGATTCAATTTCTATGAATCCTCCAAGCTGGTTTATGAATCCGTAAGCCATGGAAAGGCCAAGCCCGGTGCCGGTCCCCTTTTTCTTCATTGTAAAAAAAGGTTCAAATATCCTTTTGCGGGTTTCTTCATCCATCCCTATTCCGGTGTCAGCAATATCAATCCTGATAAACGGCGCAGTTATGCCCGCCTCTCCGGTTTCAGGATTTTCAGCAGTAATTCTCTCTTCGTCTGAAATTCTGATCTGAAGATTTCCGCCATCCTTCTCGCCTGTTCCCCTCATGATTGTCATGGCGTGAGAGGCATTTACACAGAAATTGAGAAATATCTGCTCAATCAGTATGGCATCTGCCATTGCTGCCATGGGGGAGTCACCATAAACCGCGTCGATGATAACGCTTTTCGGGAAACTGTTTCTGCATATATCGATTACGTGTTGCATGCAAAGGTTGATGTCGACCGGTTCAAGTGTGATGTCCTGTTTGCGCGAGAGCAGCAGCAGCTGATTGATCATGTCTGAAGCCCTTTTCGAGGAACCGATTGCCATTTGTATATATTTTTCAGACTTTTCCCTTGAAGGGAATTCGCTGTTTTTAACAAGCAGTTCGAGCAGGCTCAGGCTCCCCATGATGCCGCTGAGCATGTTGTTGAAGTCATGGGCAAGGCCGCTTGTCAGGGTGCCGATTGCCTCCATCTTCTGCGCGTGCACCAGCTGGGCCTGGATTCTCTCCTTCTCCTCCATGGCGCGCTTGCGGTCTGTTATATCATTACCGACGCAAAGCAGCTCGGTAACACGACCCTGCCTGTCGGTAATAGACCTGTTGGCCCAGGCTATCCATACTCTCCTGCCGTCTTTCGTGATGTTTTCGTTTTCATTCGATGTGAAATTTTCCGGCGACAGAATAATTTCCTCTATCATCAGATTCAGGTTCCGGCCGGAACTGTCAGTTTCCGGAACTATCGTTCCAACAACATTTTTGCCGATGATACTCTCCCTGCTGAAACCGAAAAAATTTTCAGCATACTCATTCCAGAAAATTACTTCACCTTTCATGTTGAGCCGAATTATGATGCTGTTTGCGTTCTGCACAAGTTCGCGGTAGTTTTTTTCGCTGTCGCGGAGGGCCTCCTCTGCCAGTTTTCTCTCGGCAATCTCCTGCTGCGCCTGCTTCAGCGATTTCCTGAACTGGATAATCAGGAACCTGACCAGCGTGGATATGCAGATGATGGCTCCGCAGGTGATTAATACCCTGTTCCAGAAGGCTGTTTCAGCGGAGCGTATCTGTGTAATGTAGCCGTTCCTGTGAGCCAGGCCCAGGCCGATGTATGTACCCAGTGAAATAAATATGGCTACATACATGTCTCTTTTTCCGCGCAGGATAGAAAAAAGAAGAATCGACAGTACGTATAAAAGCATCGCAGGCGCGTCTATCCCGCCGATATAGTTGCCGTATACCGCGGACAGGAACATTACTGCGGGTGGGATCATGCTGCCGGCTCTCCAGTAACCGATCTGTGCAAACCACAGCCCTGTGATAAATACAACATTCATGAACAGAAGAATGATGAGCGTATCCGGCGGAACAATTCCCCTTGTCCAGCCAGCGATAGAGAACAGAGATAAGGGTACACTGGTAAACGACAGGAAAATGAGCATCATCCTTGTCATATATTCCATGATGGCCGTATCCGGATTAATGGATTGGGGCCTTGTCATTCTTTCTATGAGCTGTATGAAGGAGGTAATCAGTTTCATTTCACTAACTCGTTGCGGTTGCGGGATTTTATCCGCAGCCTGTTCCTGTTCCAGGTAGCGTATTTTTTAATTTTCCATTTAAGCGGTGAGCCTGTCATCCGGGCCCTCGAAGCTTGTAACTATTGATTCCTTTATTTTATTAATGGTCATTGCCGGTTTTTTCAGTTCGTCGTTCATACAATAATCTTTGTTTATGCGTTAATTGAGTGCCGGGGCAGGATCATCAATCCTGTTTAATAGTAATACATATCCCCGGTATATTCAAGAAGTATTTATGTTCCAGATAAGGCTGTTACTTCCTGCGGCAGGCTTCGATTGAATTATGTGGGCACAAAATATTGCTGATAACTTTTAGTGAAACATGCAGAATTTATACATGAAAAAAATCTTGACATTAAGCCCATGCTAAAAATATCTAGTTTTTAATCAGAATTTCGGACTTTTAGGGCGATTAGCTCAGCTGGTTAGAGTGCCTGCTCGACATGCAGGAAGTCACTGGTTCGATTCCAGTATCGCCCACTTTCCTTCACCTGCCTTCCCCGGCAGGGAGTCCTTCAAAGAATGCATTTAACCGGAGACCCGATTTGAGCGATATAATTAAAATTACACTCCCTGACAACAGTGTTAAAGAAGCCCCGGTGGGATCAACTGTTTACGATATTACCGGCCTTATCGGCAAAGGGCTGCAGAAGGCCGCCCTCGCAGCAGAGATAGACGGCATACCTGCTGACCTTACGCGAAAAGTCCATAATGATGCGCGCCTCTCTGTTATCACATTTGAGTCTCCGCAGGGCAAAGAGGTTTTCTGGCATTCGGCATCGCACCTTATGGCACAGGCTGTGAAGAGGCTTTATCCCGAAGCAAAGCTGGCTATCGGGCCTGCCATTGATAACGGGTTTTATTACGATATAGATATGGGCAAAACCATCACCCCCGATGATCTGACGGAGATCGAAAAAGTGATGGCGCAGATAGTTGAAGAGAACCTGTCAATCACACGTGAAGAGCTTTCACGCGCAGATGCAATAAGATTATTCGGTTCAACGGGTGAGGATTACAAGGTTGAGATGCTGAATGACCTGCCGGAGGGCACTGTTTCAATGTACAGGCAGGGGGAATTCGTTGACCTCTGCCGCGGGCCCCATGTGATGAACACCGGTGTATTCAAATCCTTTAAGCTGCTCTCCATCGCAGGGGCTTACTGGCGCGGCGATGAAAAAAACAAGATGCTCCAGAGGATATACGGCATTGCATTTCCCGATGCAAAGGATTTAAAGAAGCACCTTGACTTCCTTGAAGAGGTGAAAAAACGCGACCACAGAAGAATCGGTAAGGAGCTTGACCTTTTCAGCACACATGAAGACGTAGGCGGCGGACTGATCTACTGGCATCCCAGGGGTGCGCGGCTGCGCAACATACTCGAAGAGTGGTGGAAAAAGGAACACTTCAAGAACGGCTACGAGATACTCTACACACCCCATATAGGACGATCTACACTGTGGGAAACTTCAGGTCACCTGGGATTCTACAGCGAGAACATGTACTCGCCCATGAAGATCGATGACAACGACTACATCCTCAAGCCCATGAACTGCCCGTTCCATATAAAGATATACCAGACAAGCCTGCATTCGTACCGAGACCTGCCGCTTCGATGGGCCGAACTTGGAACAGTATACAGATACGAAAAGTCAGGGGTGCTTCACGGCATGCTCCGCGTCAGGGGATTTACACAGGACGACGCCCACATATTCTGCACCCCCGAACAGATTGAGAGTGAGATTAAAGAAGTCCTTAGGTTTTCCCTCTGGATGTGGAAGACCCTGGGATTTACAGATATTAAAGCCTACCTGGCAACCAAACCTGAAAAAAGCGTAGGTGAGCCTGAAAGGTGGGAGACCGCCCAGGAATCTCTAAAAAAAGCCATAGAATCTGCCAATCTGAAGGTAGAAGTAGACGAGGGTGGCGGTGCTTTCTATGGCCCGAAGATCGACCTCAAGGTCCGCGACGCAATCGGCCGCGAGTGGCAGATGACAACAATCCAGTTTGACTTCAATGAGCCTGAACGTTTTGACATGTACTATATTGGTGAAGACGGCCAGAGGCACAGGCCATACATGGTACACAGGGCTCTCCTGGGCTCTATTGAGCGATTCGTGGGCATACTCATTGAGCATTACGCGGGTAGATTTCCTCTCTGGCTGTCGCCTGTACAGGCAATTCTCATTAATGTTTCTGAAGAGCAGGTTCCTTTTATCAATACCATGAAGGCAAACATGATCGACAAGGGCTACAGGCCGCAGGCAGACACAAGAAACGAATCCATGGGGTACAAAATCAGGGAGGCAATTTCCCAGAAAGTACCATATATATGCGTTGTGGGTAAAAACGAGGCCGAAAACGGCACGATCTCTGTAAGGAAACGCGGTGAGAAGGATTCTGTGACCATGACAATAGATGAATTTTATACAATGATAGATGAGGATATTGCGGAAAAGCGGTAGTTTTTAAAGTAATAGCCCCGGAGGCTCAGAGCGAACCCTCTCTCGGCCACTCTCCTGAAAGAGAGGGGTAATGCCCCCTGAGAGGGTTAGGGGCAGGGTGACTAAATTATAGGGTTTTTTCTCATAAAGTGGAAAAATGTTCCTATATCATCAAATTTTAATTGATTTAAATACCCGTATTGTTTCATTCTGACGGAGTATAGTTTAAATATGCTTCGGGGGTAAAATAATTTTGGTAAAACAGCAAGGGAAGAGTGCCAGCAAGGAGAAATTCGAAAAGTTCAGGGTAAACGAAGAGATAACAGCTGAAAATGTAAGGCTGGTAGGTGAAACTGGTGAACCTGCTATTGTATCGATGAGTACCGCACTTGGACTTGCAAGAGAGAAGAATCTTGACCTTGTTGAGATCTCTGCAAACCAGGATCCCCCTGTTGTTAAAATTATTGATTACAGTAAATTCAGGTTTGACCAGATAAAAAAGGCAAAAGAGGCCAAAAAGAAGCAGAAGGTTATACATATTAAAGAGATCAAACTCAGGCCTGCAATAGATGACCATGATTTTGATCACAAAATTAACAGGGCAAAGGAGTTTCTTGCCAACGGGGATAAGGTGAAGTTTACCTTGATGTTCAGGGGCCGCGAAATGGTCCATCCTGAACTTGGTTTCAAGGTAATGGAGAAGATCCAGGAATGCATGCAGGATTTTGGCCAGGCTGAAAAGAATCCGATGCAGGAGGGGAGAAACATTACGATGTTCATGAACCCCGTCACCCAGGTAAAGAAAAGCTGATATAATTGATTTAATCCGGAGAACAAGGAGAGGAAATAAAATGCCTAAAATGAAATCAAACAGCGGGGCCAAAAAAAGGTTCAAAATTACCAAAAATGGTAAGGTTAAAAGGGCCCAGGGTTTTAAAAGTCATCTGCTCGAACATAAGTCGTCAAAACGTAAAAGGGGACTCAGGGGCGTAACTGTCTCATCCGAAGCAGAAGTTGCAAAAGTGAAAAAAATGCTCCCCTATGCATAAGGCAGAGTGGAAATAATTCTTGGTTAATGTAAAAAGAGGAAAAAATGGCTAGAGCTACTACAGGCAGGATTCACCAGAAAAGGAAAAGAAGGGTGTTAAAGGACACCAAGGGTTTCAGGGGCGCAAGGAGCAAACTCTTCAGGACAGCTAAGGATGCGAGGAGAAGGGCCCTTCAGAATTCATACAAGCACAGAAGATTGAAAAAGAGGGATTTCAGGGCACTCTGGATCATGAGGATAAATGCAGCTTCAAGGTCATGCGGCCTGTCTTACAGTAAATTCATGGCAGCCCTCAAAGCCGGCAATGTTGTTATAAACAGGAAGATGCTTGCTGAACTGGCAGTTAAAGACATGGATGCTTTCAGGAAACTTGTTGACCAGGTAAACAAAAAAGCAGCTTAAATAATACTTTCTGATGAAAGAACAATTTCTGTTAAAAATCAGCGCCACGGTATTGGCGCTGATTTTATTTTCAGCCAGTGCAGGTTCCCTCCCGCTGACCAAAACACTTTATATTGCACGCGCTGACCTCATCGACCTGTCGGTTTCATCGGACTATATTTTTGCAGAAAAACAGATAGTCGTAGAAAAATTCTCCGCAGCAACCGGCCTGTGGAGCGGGGGGTCAATTAATGCCAGGTTTGAAGTAATGGGGCATGGCGCTGCAGGTTTTGACAGGTCGGGGGATTCTTTTGTCGAATTCATGTCATACATGGATTCATTGAGTTCGGGTAATTTTCGCGCGGCATATTTCTGCTCTCTGCGCCTCCCTTCCGGGCCCGACGCATACAGGTTTGAAGAGTACAGGAACGCAGCATTTGGCAACAATGAAATAAAAACAGGGGCAGTGGGCGCACTTGAGATATCAGAAAATAATATGATTTTCATGAACCTGTTCTATACGTTCAGGCAGGGAGAGAGGGAGGGATTCTATAGCGGATTCATGATAAATCCCGCTGACAGCTCATCATGGAAATCCCTCTTCGGCCTCAATCCTTTTTACGGGGACGCATTTCTTCATTATAAAAAACTGGCCAATGACTATGTTTCAGCATCTGGTGCGTGGATTTATTCAGGGCTTTCACCTGTTATACTTTTTACCGAGATATACTTTTCATCGAGAGTATGCTATAGTTCTGAATATATAAAGGGTATACCCATTGAAGGGGATCAGGTGAATCCCCTTTTTATCTGCCAGGGATTTAAGCTCTATCTGAATGATTCATTTTTTTTTCAGGGTCATTGTTTTGTCGATCCATTAATGGAGGACGGGTTTGTTAAATGGCAGGCCGGATTTTTATTTAATTTAATATTTTAATTTTAGTGTAATTTTTTCTCTATCCGCTAAATGATCCAATTAAAATGTCCGATATAAGTATATGGGATATAAAAGGGGCTGATCTGTTCAGCCTGCCGGGGGTAGCGGATTTTTTCATGAATCGCACAGGTTGTTCTTAAAAACTGAGATTTGTTTGTGCCAGATTGAAATTTTTTTTAATTTAATTTTGAATATAAGTATATTGTATTAATACAATTACATCAGGATCAAGAGGGGGTATGTTTTATGTTAACCATGCAGCAACTTGAGGAGCTTGAAAGCAGAGTAATTAAGGCCCTTCACCTAATAGGCGAACTGAGGACGGAAAACGCCAAGCTTGAAAATGAAAATGAAACACTTAAAAGCGATATAGAGGAAGTAAAACTTACCCTTGAGGAAAAGGAGCAGGAAATCGAGCGAATCAAGCGTGAACTCGACGAAGCCACCAGGGAACTCCAGGAAATGAGGGCAAAGGAGGACGCCCTTGAAAAGAAAATCCTCGGGCTCCTGGGTAAACTGGATATGCTCCAGGCTGGTTCAGTACCTGCTCAATATTATGATGCTGGATCGTCTCCCTCATCAGCAGCATCTTCAGCCCCGGCAGCTGAATCAGCAAAACCAAAACCTGCAGCCCCAGTTGCTGAAGAGACAGAAAAGGAACTGGTTATTGAATCCGAACCTGAAGAGATTATCTTTGAAGAGAAAACAGAAACAAAATATGACGAAGACCTCAAGGTCGAGACAATCGATAAATCAGCTGATGCCATAAAAGAAGAGGATGATGACATTATCATTATAGATGATGAGTCTGAAATTGAACCTTCTGCCGTTGAGAAAAAAGAGACACAATCCAGGGAACATGATGATGACGAAATAATCCTCATTGAAGATGATGATGATATCGTGATTGAAGACATGGGTGATGATGAAATCGTGATTGAGGACGAGGTGGGCAGGAAAAATAAAAAAGCTGATGTTGATGACGATGATGAGATTATCATTATCGAGGATGATGACAAGTAGCAGAGGTAAAAATGGAATCCGGTAAGGTCAGGGTAAATATTTACGGCCAATCCTACAATATAAAAGGAGATGCCCCGTCTGAATATATTCAGCAGCTGGCTGATTATGTTAATGGAAAGATGGAGGAGGTAAGCAGCAGCGCCTCCGCCGTGAATTCTCTACAGATAGCCATACTTGCAGCATTGAATATTGCCGATGAATTCTACCAGGTAAAAAGCATCAATACCGGTGTTGATGGCGCTGTTGAAGAGAAGGCCCGTGAGCTCATTTCTCTCCTTGACGAGGGCCTTATTGGCGATATCTTTGCCGGCCTTGAGAAACCGTCTCCGGGCAGATAGGTTCTGAAAAAACGGATGTTTTCGGTGCCCCTGAATATAGCATCCTGATCCTTTAAGACATCTCAGGCAAAGTTAGTTAATCCCCGAATAACCGCGACCTTTATCATGTATCAAACCTCAATATTATCTGTCAGGCAATGTTCTAACCTGATTTTGTTCTTTTAGAGTGAACCATGTAAAATCAGGTTTATTTTAAGTATCCGGAAAAGACGGATTATTGGATGCAGAAGTTCCGGAATCTCAACCGAAAAATTTATCAACACTAAGAATGTAAATCAGTGTTAACTCCTTAACTGTTTTGTAGAAAAAATTGCTCTAATTGCCCCTCCGCATCCGGCGTGGTAATTGAAAATATCATTATTACACTATACTTGTTTCATTTCTTGTTTTTTACCGGGACTAAGGGGCAGAGCCCTTTTAAAAAAAACCCCCATCAGGCTTTCTGAAGGTATCAAACGCCTGTCTGGAAACAAGTCTACTATAAAGTATTTTTAAAAATAATTACTGAATTTTAATTGAATTAATTAGACAGATTTGAGATAAATTGAAAGAATTGTATCCATTATCATTATCTAATAAAGATGATGTGTTCTTTTATGTTTTGATATGCTGAAGAGCTGCTTGTAGCGCTGTTCTGGGGTATAAATTCAATACTACTGTTTGATTTTTGTTTTATTTGTTGTAAATTGAAGTAAATACATAATTAAAAAAGACCGGGTAAGCGATTATGGATGTAAACAGGCTTTTGGCAAGATCCAAGAAAACGGAAAATTCTGAAGCGGAAAATAATTCTGAAGAAATTCACGACGGCGAAGTTCAGCAACTGGTCAGCTTCATGCTTGACGAGGTGGAATACGGGGTGGATATTCTTTGTGTTCATGAAATACTCAGGTTTCCCGATATGACCAGACTTCCTAACACACCGGAGTTTATAAAGGGTGTGATAAATCTCAGGGGGAATGTTATACCTGTCGTAGATGTTCGCCTCAGATTTGGATTCCCGATTGGCGATATTACTGATCTTACAAGGATCATTGTTATTGAGACTAACGGGAAGCAGGTGGGATTGCTTGTTGATAACGTACATCAGGTAGTGAGGATCCCGGTTTCCAGCATAGATCCCCCTTCAGAGCTGATAACAGGAGTTTCGGAAGATTTTATTTCCGGGATAGGCCGACTCAAGGACAGGCTTATTGTTATCCTCAATATGACCAATATAATATTTCTTGAGGATTCGAGCGGCGAGGCTGCCGAAAACAGTGTTACTATTAATTAAATATTCATGGAGTGAATAGCTATGTCTTTTTCCCTTGGAGAATACCAGGACATTTTTCTTGAAGAGGCAGACGAGCTTCTTCAGGAGCTGAATCAGAATCTGCTTGAGCTTGAGAAGAATCCGGACAATGAAGAGATAATAAACAATATTTTCAGGGCGGCCCATTCTCTTAAAAGTTCAGCCGCTTTCGTGGGGCTGAATGACCTGAGTGATCTGGCTCACCGGATGGAGAACCTGTTACAGGGGATCAGAGATAAAACCAATAATGTTACTCCCGAAGTTGTAGATGTTATTTTCAAGTGTTTTGATGTAATCAATGAAATAATTGAGATGGTTGCTTCGGGTTTGCAACCAGACCAGAATCTCAGGCCTCTTATTGACAGGATAAATGAGGTTAATGACAATTCCAGGGTGGAAAAGAGCGTGCCCATGTCAGAAATAAAAAGCAGGCAAAAGACTGCTGCTCAGGAAGTACAACTCAAAACGACATTCACCGGTAAGGAAGCGGAACAGATTAAGACAGCTATTGCTGATGGTATGGAATGCTTTGAAATAACCGTAAAAATTGAAGATGCAGCCCAGATGAAATGGGTCAAAAGCCAGTTGATCATCACCAACCTTGAGAGGGAGGGCAACATAATCAAGTCAATACCCTCTGTCGATGAAATGAGTTATGACGAATCCATTACTGTTTTCAGGATAATTCTTGTAAGCTACATGAACATAAGTCATATATACAAAGGTTGTGATGTTGACCAGGTTGATAATATTGATTTAAAAAGGATAACTGTTGTAGATAAAGACGGAAGACAGGTGTTGAAAATAGGTTCACCTGTAAGGACTGAAAGTGCAGACGCATCTGAGAAAAAAACTGCCGAACCACAGAAAACTGTGGAAGAAAAACCCCTCGCAGTGCCAACACCTGTAGAGGATTACCTGATGTCCGATGATTCACCTGCGGCAGATGATACTGATGTTGTCTCTTTTGATTTGAACAGGAGCGATGTTCAGGCCGAGCAGGAGCGCAGGAAGACCCCAACTCTCAAGACCGTAAAGGTATCTGTTGATAAGCTTGACCTGCTTCTGAACAATGTGGGCGAACTAGTTATTGCCAACTCTGGTTTTTACAGGCTTTATGAAGAGATAAGAAAATATACGAATAATAAAACTATCATCAGTGAATTTAAAAACCGGATGGAGCAGATGTCGAGGATTGCCAAAGATCTTCAGACCGGTATAATGAAAACGCGAATGGTTCCTATCGGCCAGGTCTTTACCAGGTTTAACAGGCTTGTTCGGGACCTTGCCAGGGAACACAGAAAAAATCTTGAACTTGTGATTAAAGGTGAAGAAACTGAACTCGATAAAAAGGTCATAGATGTTATTGGTGAACCCCTGCTTCACCTGATCAGAAATGCTGTCGATCACGGGATTGAATCGCAGGATGAACGCGTTAAACTGGGCAAATCTGATGTTGCTACCATCACCCTTAATGCATACCAGGGGGGGAACCAGATTTTTGTTGAGATAAGTGATGACGGCCGCGGGCTTGACATCAAGGCCATCAAAGAGAAGATAATCGAGAAAAAGATGTCCACTCCCGAAATACTTGCCAATATGGATGACATGGACATATATAATTATATCTTTATACCGGGATTCTCCACTGCTAAAACCATTACAGACATATCGGGACGTGGAGTGGGGATGAATGTTGTCAGGGAGACCGTCAATGAGCTCAATGGAAGTGTAACCATTGAAACTGAGAAGGGGATGGGCACAAGGTTCGTACTGGCCTTCCCGCTGACACTGGCTATTATTCCTGCAATCATGGTAAAGGTGCGTACCGAGGTCTACGCTATACCTCTCTCGGATGTTATTGAAACCATTAAGATATCGCAGTCAGATATAGCTACAATTGAAGGCCACGAGGTGATTAATCTCCGGGGTGAGATTCTGTCATTGCTCAGGCTTAATGAATTTGTCGGCCTCAAGAGTGTGCTTAAAAGCAGCCAGAAGATCCCTGTCGTTGTTGTGGGTTTCGGCAGCAGGAAGATCGGTCTCATAGTGGATTATCTCGAAGGTAAGATGGAGATTGTAATTAAGTCCCTTGAGCAGAATTATACAACAGTTGAAGGGCTTGCAGGCGCGTCAATACTTGGTGACGGAAGCATCTGCCTGATTCTTGACATCCAGGCAATGATTAACAGGGTAATCTACCAGCAGGAAAAACTGACACAGGAGGAACGCGAAAAACTGATGCGTTCAAGAATGGTACAGGTTGATGATGATGAGGCACCTGGCGTTGAAGAAGAACAACCGGATAAGTATAAGATAGATACTGAACCGGGTGTGTTTGCTGATGCGGAAAAAACGGTGGAGAAAGATGAGAAGGAGTACAGGCCCAATTATATCTCTGATGTGTTAATCTTTGACGAGGTACATGAAGAAAAGCCTGCACCGGTTTTCGCGGAAGCAGTGAAGGCACCTGATGTTACAGCTCCCGAGATAAAAAAAGAACCTGTTTCGCAGACATTTATACAGGAACCGGAAGCAGTTAAGGCGGCAGTGACGGAATTGCCTGCAACAAATGATGCGGCAATAGAAGATAAAGTTCAGGACGCGCTCCAGGAGTTCAGGAGTGAGCTTAAAAAGAATATAAATGATGTAGTGCGAAGCGGTTCACATGATTCCCATATAGCCAGTGAACTGAATATTGAAAAAAAAGAGATAGATGAATTCAGTCTTATTTCAAACATGGGTGCCGCAAATGCCGCTGAATCTCTTTCGAAGATACTCGGTAAGAGGGTTGACCTCTCCATCCCGGAGGTAAAACTTTCACCGGTTGAACAGATTCCACAGTTCCTGGGTAATCTTGAAGATCCATACATGGGTGTTATGCTGGGAATCGAGGGAGAAGTGACAGGAACACTGCTCCTTGTGTTGCAGGAGAACGTGGGTTTTGAACTAATAGATATGCTCTATGGCACCACTTCGCAGGCAGATAACCAGCTGAGTGAAGATGGTATTTCTGCCCTGAAGGAACTGACCAATATTATAGGATCATCGATACTGAATGTTTACGCTGAGAAGTCAGGCCTCATGGTAAAACCGGATGTGCCGACTTTTGTTCATGATTACCTTCAGTCTGTAGTTGATTCTGTTCTTGTTCTTCATAACCTTCAGCATGATTACGCAATTGTGATGGAGACTGCCTTTTATTTCGAAGATGACAAGGTCATGGGAAATCTTCTGCTGCTGCCCGAAGCCGATTCTCTGAAAATCCTTGTAAAAGGGATCAGGAGTAACATAAGTGCAGATTAAGGTACTTGTTGTAGATGATTCATCGCTTGTAAGGAAGATAGTTACCGATATCCTTGAGAAGGATCCTGAGATAGTGGTGGTCGGCGCTGCCAATAACGGGAAAAGCGCTATCTTCATGAGCCAGGAGCTTAATCCTGATGTAATAACGATGGATATTGAAATGCCTGTACTTGACGGGCTTGCTGCACTTCGTCATATAATGTCAACCAATCCACGACCTGTAATAATGATGAGCGTCCTGACTCAACATGGTGCAGAGGCAACTTTCAAGGCCCTTGAACTCGGCGCCGTGGATTTTGTGCCAAAACCTTCATCTCTCCTTTCTGTGACAGTGGACGAGATTGGGGACCAGTTGATAAAAAAAATCAAGTCAGTGCATAGTTCAAAACTGAAGAAAAAATCCATTGATGAGCCACAGGCCAGAATAATTAAAACCCCTGTCAGAAATGTTTCAGACAGGATAGTCGCGATCGGGACATCTACCGGCGGGCCTTCGGCACTGATGAGCATATTCAAGTCAATTCCTGAAAAATTTCCATCCCCGGTACTGGTTGTTCAGCATATGCCGGAAGGATTTACAGCAGCCTTTGCGAAAAGGCTCGATGACAATTCCACTCTATCAGTGAAAGAGGCAGAGGATGGTGATGTTGTCCTGCCCGGACATGGATATGTGGCCCCGGGGCATTCGCATATGGCCCTGGTCAGGTCGGGCGACGGGTATAAAGTGCGAGTTTATAAGTCTGACAAAGTTTCGGGGCACATGCCCTCAATTGATGTTTTATTCAATTCAGTGGCAGATAACGCGGGCAACAAGGCTGTTGGAGTAATTATGACAGGTATGGGGCGCGATGGGGCTGATGGATTGTTGAAGATACGCAAAAGTGGCGGATATACCCTGGCTCAGAATGAAGAGACGTCTGTTGTATTCGGCATGAACCGGGTTGCGGTTGAAATTGGAGCAGTAAACGAGGTGGTTCCTCTCGGCGACATCCCTGGTAGAATTGTGAAGCAAATTTAGAATAATTTCATTGATTTATTGAAGTGCGTTAGTGATTATGGAATCACCTTAATGCAAAAGAGCAGATATGACCGGCAAAAAATGCTGAAAAAAAAATTCATTAAGAATTGACATATATGTTAATGGTATCTATACTAAATATAAAATAGTTTGGAGTATTGCAATGGCAAGAGTTTTGATTGTGGACGATGCAAAATTTATGAGAACCCTTGTAAAAGATGCTCTTGTTCCTGCAGGACACGAGATTATCGGCGAAGCTGAAAACGGAAATGAAGCTGTTGAATTGTACAGAAAGCTGAAGCCTGATCTTGTAACCATGGATATTACTATGAGAGAAAAAGATGGAATTGAGGCGGCAGGGGAAATCCTTGGACTTGATCCCGCTGCTAAAATAATAATGGTTACCGCTCTTGGCCAGGAGTCACTGCTTACCAAGGCAATAAAACTTGGAGTTAAGGATTTTGTTGTAAAACCATTTCCACCGGAAAGGCTGCAGAAGGCAGCTGAAAAGGCATTGTCATAATTTTATTATATTTAACCTTTTTTCACACTGAGAAATCTCACATACCCCTCAAAAGGGGGTATTTTTTTATCAATGGATAATGACTGCATACTATGGCTGACGATCTGACATTCAACCGGGAAACTAATGAAAAGGAGAGCCCCTATATTGTTAACATAGAGAGGTTTAACGGACCTCTTGATGTTCTGTGGGATCTTATAAAGAAATCAAAGATAGATATTACGGAAGTATCTATTTCGGAAATAACAGAACAGTATATTGAATTCCTGAGGCAGATGGAAGCCATGGATGTTAAGGTAGCATCTGATTTTATACTTATGGCATCAGAGCTTCTTTATTACAAAAGCAGGGCCCTCCTGCCTTCGGGTGAAATGGAGGATGAATATTTTACCCAGCCATTGCCACCTGAACTCATACAGAAACTTCTTGAGTATAAGAAATTCCAGAAATCATCCGATGAACTCAGAGGTATGTACGAAACCCAGAACAATGTATTTATCCGGGCAAACAGGCCTGAAGATATGGGTGAGGAGGAGTATTACCTTGAAGTTTCCCTTTATGACCTGCTCAAGGCTTTTTCGGGCATACTAAACGCTGCGGTGCCTGTTGAAAGCAGGGAAATAATATTTGACGAAATACTGGTAAGCGACAGAATTGAATATATTACTCAGCTTCTCAAGGAAAGCGAAGCCATCCTGTTTGCTGATATTTTTTCCGCAACACCGACAAAACCCCAGGTGATAGCGACTTTTCTCGCTATCCTTGAGATGACCAAAACCTCAATGGTAAGGGTTCAGCAGCACAGGGTCTTTGGAGATATAAGGATACTCCGCAATTTTTCCCTTGAAAGCATTGAAAGTTAGTTGTCGAGATTAATAATTACAGGTTTGAAATGAGCGATCCTGATATAAATAACATTGAAAGTGAAGATCCTGTAGAGAATGAAGTGCCCGATCAGCCCGAGGATGAGGTTGACAGGGAGCATTATCTCAAGGGCCTTTTTGAGGCGGTGTTTTTTCTAAGCAATGAACCGGTACCGATCAGTTTTTTTGTGAAGAACTTCATGATCGATCCTACACACGCAAAAATAATCATTGATTCCCTCGTCGATGAATTTGAGGAGCGTGACGGAGGAGTCAGGCTTGCCGAACTTTCAAACGGCTACCAGTTCGTTACTAATGCGCGTTTTGCGGAACAGCTGCGCCATGCGCTGGGGCTTAAAAGGAGAGAGAGCCTGTCGAAGGGGATGCTCGAGACCCTTGCAATCATAGCCTACAAGCAGCCACTTGTACTTGCTGATATAGATGAACTCAGGGGAACATCATCAAGGATGATGGTTGCCAACCTGATGAAGAGAAACCTTGTAAAACCTGTTGGGCGGAAGGATCTCCCGGGCAGGCCCCTTGCTTATGGCACAACAGATGAATTCCTCAGATTTTTCGGTCTCAACAAACTTTCTGACCTGCCCAAACTTTCTGAGATAAAAGAATTTTCAATAGATACTGAATAATAGACTTGTTTCCAAACTGACGTTTGATACCGGCAGAAAGCCTGAAGGGGGCTATGCATACTGCATTGTGCTGACAGTCTGACATCGTGCCAGCACGGGCTCCGCCCCTTAGACCCGGTAAAAAACAAGAAAGGAAACAAATTCATTATTTTACGCAGCCCGCTCATGTATGCTGCATTGTGACTGTAAAATCGTAAATCTGACTATTCATGCCCGTTATTACAAATTCAGGGCAGAAAAAATATTAGAGGCGGAATATCGTGCGACTTGTTGTAGCTGTAGACGGACCTGCCGGTTCGGGAAAAAGCAGTGTTTGCAGAAAAGCGGCACTGGACATGGGAATGCAGTATATTGATTCCGGAGCCATTTACAGGGCGGTAACATGGTTCTTTCTTGAAAAATACGGTGATTCATTCAGGGACCATGATCCCGTACCACTTCTGGAACAGGTCGAAATAAGGCAGAAATTCCTTGAAAATGGATCAGTTGTAACATGGCTCGATGGCCTGGACATTTCGCTGGAGATAAGGGACGAAAGAATCAGCAGGAATATCGGGTACTTTTCCGACAACCGGGAGATACGGGAATACATCAACAGGCTGCTGAGAATCTGGGCTGGTGAGAATTCCCTCATCATGGACGGCAGGGATATTGGTACCGTCGTGTTTCCCGATGCCGCGGTAAAGGTTTATCTTGATGCTTCTGTTGATCAGCGTACATCCAGAAGGGTTAAAGAGTACAGGGAGCAGGGAAAAAATGTTGACGAAAATTCTATCAGAAATCAGATTATACAGCGGGATTTTAATGATACTCACAGGGAATTCGGGGCACTAAAGCGTGCAGATGACGCAGTTTTTCTTGATACATCTTCAATGACTTTCAACGAAGTGGTTGAAAAACTAAAAGAGATTGTGATACAGAACAAAGATAACCATTAAGAATAAGGTGTTAAGTATGAGTCCAAACAAAGACGACAATTTCGAAGCTATCGACATGGAATCTGTCGCTGATTCAGCCCTTGATGAACTTCAACAGGGAATGATAGTGAAAGGCGAGATTGTGACTATCGATTCAGGCTATGCGTACGTGAATGTCGGAACTAAATCCGACGGCAGGGTTCCACTGGACGAATTTGATAGTACGCCCAGGGTTGGCGAGATCTTTGATATAAAACTCATGAGCAGAAAGCTGGTTGACGGCGTTTACAGCTTCTCAAAAAAAGCGGCTGAATCTGAAAAGGGCTGGAGTGATTTCATTGCCTCTTATGGCAGCGGAAATCCCGTAATAAAAGGTAAGATCAAGTCCGCAAATAGCAAAGGTAAGATGGTTAGTTGCGGGGGGATCAGCGCTTTTCTTCCATATTCTCTTACTGCGGATTTGAAGGGCCTCAGCAGTTCAGAAGATGAATATGAATTTGTAATAAAGAGCGTTGATACACGTAAAAAATCAGTTGTGATATCCAGAAAGGATTTTCTGGACGAGAAGGTCAAAAAGAACTGGGAAAGTTTTGTTTTAAAATATAAAGAGGGCGACACGGTCCAGGGCGAGGTTGTGAAGTTCGTTGAATTCGGGGCTTTTGTAAGAATCGATGGAATCGATGCCCTGCTGCACAGAAATGACATGTCCTGGAAGAAGGTATTCAAGCAGAGGAAGATTCTTAAGCAGGGGGAAGTGAGGGATTTTGTTATACTTTCCATAAACAGGCAGGATTGCAAAATATCCCTTGGAATGAAGCAGCTGAAGGATGATCCGTGGATGTCAATCGACAGCAGGTACAGGAG
>CAYTSF010000056.1:17040-19480 GCA_964440335.1 uncultured Leptospirales bacterium | reverse complement strand
TATTCGCGGTTATGCTGACCGCACCTGCAAAGGGAAGAGGGGATAGTATGGATAATAGCGACTGCAAAAAATACTGGCAGATTGACCGGGCGGCAAGTCCATGGCAGGGATTTACATCAACAGCGGAAGAGGAGGAGAAATCAAAAAATATCATGGCTGTATCCCTGAAGGATTCAGGTTATGAGGCAATCCCATCGCTGGAAAAATTTTCGGCTTCAGGCGCTCCCCTTATTGGCCGCAGCGTGAAGCTCCGCGCAGTTGCAGTTGAGGAGAGATTTTTTTCGGATCTGAAGCGCGTTGATGTGACCAGGAGTACAAACGGAGGGTTCATGATCGGGTTTTATAAAGATACCGGATTTAAGTTCATGAAGCCTGCGGACCTCGCTGAGTTCCTCATCCTGTCGCAGATCATAAACACCCTGTGGCATGTAGAATCGCACATCTGCCTTGTCTTTGAGCTTGAAACTGACGAATACTATGTGGCTAAATATACCGGAAGGCACATATACTTTACCAATTCACGGCACGAGGAGCCTCTGGCATTCAGCATAATCATTGATAAAACTACCGGCGGCATTTTTGTAAAGTCTGAATGAAATGAATCAGGCTACAGCGATGCCTGTACCGGTTGTGGTTAGAAGAACCTGTACCCCGCATAAAACATTGCATCGAAGAGGAGGAGGCCTGTTTCGAATTCGTCACCCGAAGGTGAGATGTGCATCTCAGCAGTGCTTGAGAATCCGAAAATAAGAGCGTCCGATGAGTACCCGATGGAGAATCGCAGGTCGGGTTCCGGGAAAAAGGACCACTGGCTGAACCGGCCTGAACCTGACCTGTACGTGGATCGCTGCACGCCCATGCCGATAAACAGCTCCAGGTTGAAAAAGTAATTATCGCAGAAAACAGCGGTCCACCCGTAACCCGGAGCAAGGGAAATGTACCTGTACCGGCAGTAGGTGAGGCCGTCCATTCTGTCACCTGCAGGCGCAGCTTCATCGAGCAGCAGTGAATAATCGCTTTCAATTTCAAGCTCGCCCGCCCCTGCCATGAGAAGAAAGGATGATGCGGACTTTTTCTGTATGTCGGTCCCGTCGAATGCCGCGCGCAGTGAGAATGTATCCCATGAGAAGATGTAGTAAAAGTTCAGCGAGTAGTTATTCAGCGAAATTGATTCGAAATAGGGAAGGGTGCCGTCATCATTGCGCTGCATGTTGTGGCTCTCCGGCGCTTCGAGAAAAAAGCCCTTCTGCTGCTGGATGTACAGGTCGCACCCGAAATAGCGGTTGTAATAGTTTAACCTCAGGTCGAATGACTCTTCGTTGTCTGCCTGTCCCACCTCATCATCGGACAGGGGCCACCTGTATCCGGCTGAGATTCCCAGCATTTCCCAGCTTGCGGATATTCCTGTAATGGCCCTGGGTTTTGCTACATAAGAGATTTCGCCCTCATCGTCAGAGCGTTGCAGGGTAAAATCTATAAAGTTAAAACCCGCATATGGTTTAATGAGCAGATTCCCGCTTTTATCGACAAATGAGGGGGTTTCATTTTCGGCTGCAGCGGGGCCTGAATAGATGAGGAATAATATGGAGCAGGCCAGAAAATATAAAAAGGTCAGTATTGAGGATTTTTTAAATGTTAATCCGGTATCCATGGTTTTCATAAACTGTTCATTATGTACTTTATCATAATCATGTTGCTACAGGTCGCAACATGAATCTATACCAGACATTAACACTCTGAGAAAATAAATGTCAACCGTATAATTATTTTCTCATGAACGGTGAAGTGTACCATTCATGAAATGGATATACGCATAATCACATGTTCCCCGCAGCCGTGCAGAACACATGCAATTATGGAAAACGGGTTTATGGCGGGAATATAGCGCGCAAAAAATTTCTTGATCACGCAACACGGATAGTATTACCCTGCATAAACAGGAAAACTGACATCATGAAGCTAAAAGATATAAACAGGAACGCCTCCAGATCAATAAAGAGGCTGCGCAACAGGCTCCTCCTGCCTGAATTCATGCGCGACATGAAGCGCATGGGCATAGGCGGGTTGTCCGGAGGCAACAAAGTCACTCTCATCACTGAAGGTGACAGGTTCTTCGACGCAATCCTCTCCGCCATTGGAAATGCAAAGAGGAGCATCAACCTTGAGACATACATATTCAGCAGCGACAGGGTGGGGATGCTCGTTGCTGAAAAGCTCGCGAAGAAAGCGTCACAGGGTGTTGAGGTGAACGTGGTCTATGACTCCGTAGGTTCCATCGGTGCATCGTCGCAGATGTTCTCTATGATGCGTGAAGCCGGCGCCGAGGTAATTGAATACCACCCTTTTGTCCCCTGGAGAAAGTACTGGGGACTCAGTTTCAGGGATCACCGCAAGATACTGGTGGTTGACGGGAAGAAGGCATTTGTGGGAGGAATTAATA
>CAYTSF010000056.1:14962-16940 GCA_964440335.1 uncultured Leptospirales bacterium | reverse complement strand
CACCGCAAGATACTGGTGGTTGACGGGAAGAAGGCATTTGTGGGAGGAATTAATATAGGCAGCGAATATGCGGGCAGAAAGTACGGGGGCGCTTCATGGCGCGACACGCACGTAATGGTCGAGGGCCCGGCAGTGAAGGACATACAGTTCTTCTTCATGGAAAACTGGTACCGGAACGGCGGGTCGGTCATGAACAGTTCGCTGTACTTTCCGGACATAAAGGATTCAGGTGACAGACTGCTCATGGTGTTATGCGCCAGGTCGAGACGCAACGTGCGGCCGGTTCATGAATCCTACATATCCGCCATAAAAAATGCCCGCCAGAGCGTTTACATTACCAACGCATATTTCATTCCCGACGCAAAGATATACCGCAGCCTGGTGCGCGCGGCTGAACGCGGCGTGGACGTACGCCTGCTGCTGCCCGGTAAATCCGACATCCCCTTTGTAAAATTTGCCAGCATGTACCTCTACAAACGATACCTGAAAAACGGCATCAGGATATACGAGTACCAGGACTCGGTGCTCCATGCAAAGACCGCGGTCATTGACGGCATCTGGTCAACTGTCGGCTCGTCGAACCTTGACCGCCGAAGCTTCAGGAAGAACCTTGAGATGAACGTGGCAGTGCTTGACCAGGACTTCGGCGAGGAGCTTGAGTCCGTGTTCATGAAGGACCTGGAGCGATGCCGTGAGATAACACTGCCCGAGTTCCAGCGCCGCAGCCTGTACCTCTTTCTCATGGAATGGCTCTTCTACAGGTTCAGGAACCTGTTTTGATATAAATGGTTATTGCTACTACTGCTCTGCGTTCACTGCGCCTCTGCATGAACCACTGAGAGTTTATTAGCCTCATCCGTGGGTGGGGGTAAGCATCTGAATCTGGCTTGACATTGCTGTAAGCGATGATCCTGTGAATAAAAAAACAAGCAGGGGGCTTTAACATGAAAAGTCTTTTGTATTCATTCTTTGACCTTAAAAACCGCGGGACAAATATCCGGACTGAGCTTCTGGCTGGTTTCACCACATTCCTGACAATGGCTTATATTACGATTGTCAACCCGTCGATCCTTTCGGTCGCAGGCATGGACAGGGGGGCGGTCTTTGTAGCAACCATTGTTTCGGCCATAATCGGTACGCTTATAATGGGACTATATGCCAACGTGCCTTTTGCGCAGGCGCCGGGTATGGGGCTCAACGCCTTCTTTACATTTACGGTTGTGCTGGCCATGGGTATACCCTGGCAGCAGGCCCTGGGCATTGTCCTCATCTGCGGTTTAATCAACATCATAATTACGGTGACAAGGATAAGGAAGATGCTCATCCTTGCCATTCCTGAATCGCTTCAGTATGCCATAGGTGCAGGAATAGGATTATTCATTGCCTACATCGGGTTCAAGAACGGACACCTGCTTAATTTCATAACAGAGGGATACAACGTCCTCCATTCAAACATCGCTGACGGAAAAATAGTTGAGGTAGTCTCAAGGGACACCATCCCCGCGCTCGTCAACTTCACTGACCCGGCATCCCTTGTTACAGCCGCAGGACTGGTGGTAACAGTAGTCCTTATGCTCCTTAATGTGCGCGGCGCCATACTGATCGGTATAGTGCTCTCGACCATAATCGGCATAGCCGCAGGAATTGCAGCTTTACCCGCGCTGACAGCGAAGGACTTCCTGCCGCCGTCGGTCATGCCCACATTCATGAAACTTGACGTGACAGGGCTCTTTACGAAGAACCTTAACCGGCTGCCTGAGATACTGACGCTCATACTTGCATTCAGCCTCTCGGACACATTCGACACCATAGGTACTTTTCTTGGCACAGGCCGCAGGTCGGGCATATTCGACGCGAAGGATGAAGAAGAACTTCACAGCGGCAAGGGCATGTCTTCAAGGCTTGACAGGGCGCTGGCGGCAGACGCAACTGCTACTTCAATAGGGGCTCTTTTCGGAACAAGCAATGTTACCACATA
>CAYTSF010000056.1:11595-14862 GCA_964440335.1 uncultured Leptospirales bacterium | reverse complement strand
AAAGCGTCAAAATCCTGAAAACGGGCCATTTCGTATATAAAGCGGTCAAAGAGTTCAATCTCCTCCTCATTTTCAAAGCAGCGGAATGCGGCCAGGATTTCAGAGGCTGTCTTCTGGGGCAGCAGCATCAACAGGCACACGACCCTTTGCATTTTTTCAACCTGTTCTTCTGAGTTTACCGGGATTTCATCCGGGGCAAAAGAAAGCATTTTTTCAAGTATCATCGCGGAATGCAAAGGATGCTTTTCCACGTATGAAGAAAATGCTTCGGCCAGTATATTTACCAGCGCAGATTTTCGATTTGATAATTCAGACATGATGACCTCTAATAATAATTGATTTTGTGCGTCAGTGCCATGTAAACTTTTATTCACTCCTCTTTCTTCATGAGAAGATCCCTGAACGCCCTGCCTACAGGAAGGATGATGTCGTCGCTTCCTGCAAGTACAACGCGGTAGCGGCCGGACTGCACGTGCTCCAGCTTCCTGATGCACTGGGTGTTCACCACGTAGGACTTGTGTATACGCACGAAAATATCCGGAGGCAGGCGGTGTTTGATATCCTTCATGAGTACCGGCAGCTGGATCTCCTCGGCTGCGGTATGTATGATAACATTCTTCGATGATGA
Source organism: uncultured Leptospirales bacterium (assembly GCA_964440335.1). Classification (GTDB taxonomy): domain Bacteria; phylum Spirochaetota; class UBA4802; order UBA4802; family UBA5550; genus JAAYBQ01. The sequence goes on along the minus strand of CAYTSF010000056.1, from coordinate 14,234 downwards.
TTCGATGTATATGATATCGCTGAACCTGAATGAATAGGTTGCACTTTTAACACTGATGGTTATGCCCCTTGATGTCCACTGGCTGATGTTCCTGAGCTTCAGCATGTTTGCAGCCCTGGCCAACAGCTCCCTTGACTGGAAGGGTTTCACAATGTAATCGTTGGCGCCTGCATCAAAGGCGGCGTTTATGTCTGCCATCATGTTCTTGGCGGTCACCATAATTACCGGCAGCTCTTCGGGTGAATGGCCGGTGCGTATCCTGCGGCATACCTCGTAGCCTGACATTCCGGGCATCATGATGTCAAGGAACACAAGGTCTATTGGTCCCTCCCTTTCGATGATGCCCAGGGCCTTAATACCGTTGTCTGCGGTCTTTACCGTGCAGTTCATGGGCTCAAGGTAGTTCTTTATTACGCGCAGGTTCAGGGGGTCATCATCCACGGCAAGAAATACCGGGCTGCCGATGAATGTGAAGTCAGGTGTGGTGGATCCAGCCACCGCATCATGAACCTGTCCTGTTTCACTGTACATGTTCTCTATGATGATCTCGCCCGCAGTAACGTGCTGCCTCTCTTCAGACACGGGCAGTGTGAAGGTGAAGACAGAACCCCCATGCTCACCGGGCGACACGCCGATGGTGCCATGGTGCAGTTCAACGATTTGCTTTGCGATTGCAAGGCCCAGGCCTGTGCCGCCGTAGGTTCGGGTGTCGCTGCCATCTACCTGCCTGTATGGTTCGAATATTGCCTCCCTGAATTCCACGGGAACGCCTATACCAGTGTCTGTAACGCTCACCTCAACCATCTGCCCGGTGTCAGCATCATCGACCGGGGCAGTGACCCGTGCAGATATTTCAACCTGGCCCTCGCTTGTGAACTTCACCGCGTTACCCACAAGGTTGTGCAGTACCTGCCGCACCCGGTCTTCATCAGCATAAACCATGGGCAGGTCAGCGCCCATGCTGTTCACTATGTGCACCGGCTTGCCGTCGGCCAGGGGGAGCGAAAGGCGGACCACCATTTTGCTTAACGGGTAGAGGTCAACGGGCTTCATGTTGAGCGAAAGGCTGTTGTCCTGTATCTTTGCCATGTCAAGTATGTCGTTTACCATGTTCGCAAGACGGTGGCTGCTGGATGAGATGAGCAGCAGGTTTTCCTTTGCAAGTGGCGGCAGAGTACCGGTTGAACCGCTCAGCATGGATTCTATGAGGCCAATCATGCCGTGAAGGGGTGTGCGCAGTTCATGGGATGTGCTCGCAAGGAACTGGTCCTTGATACGGTCGAGTTTCTCAAGCGAAACATTTTTTTCCACCAGGTCATCCTGCAGGCTCTTCATTGCCCTGGAATACCTGCGTGAAATTACAATGCTCGTAGTTATTGACATTACGACCATCGAATACTGGGCTACGTTGACAGTCTTTATAATCCACAGGGCGTAGAGTACATCGTTTATGCCCGCAGCGAAGAGCGGGGCAAATCCTATTAAGAAGATGACAGCGTCCTCCCTGCGGTTCCTTATAGCTTTGTAAAATACAAATGCGCAGTATATTATCAGCACCATCATGAAAATGAAATATATTTTTGATATTTTTTCGGCCAGTCGGAACCCGGCCAGCATTACCATCGGGACAAAAATGGCAGTGATGACCTGGTGAATGCGGCAAAAACGCATAGAGAATTCCCCGGGGAACAGGGCCTTGACAGTCATTGTGACAAAGAATATTATAAGGATCACGGTAGTGTAATCAACCACGTATGGATTACGCGGGTGTGCAAGGGGACCTGAAAGCACCGGTATGTTCAGGTTGAATATGTTGAGTGCAAGGGAGAGGCTGAACAGTCCGAAGTAGAGGGCCGAGGCATCGCCGCTGCGTGAAAAATAGAATATGATGCTCGATATGGCAAGGACCAGTACAAGCCCCACGATTATCATTTCGACCGTATGCTTTATGAACCTGTTGTGCGCAAAGATGCCTGCCTCTACGAGTTGCGGCGGGATGCCTATGCCGCCTGACTCGTATTCGCTGTTGGCAACCTGTAGTACGATTTCATTTGCACCCGGCAATGGCGTAAAGGGGATTATGCTTTTATTGTGAATGAAGATGTAGTTCCTGGCAGTGCCGGGCGGTGAATCAGGCATGCTCTTTTCATCTGCCGGTATGCCGTTTATCCATAATCTGTACCCGGAGTATATGCGGCGCAGTATGAGGTACATGTTACCGGCCCTGCTGTCGTTCATGATCAGCCTGATGCGGTAGGTTCCCAGGCCTTTACCCGGCAGGGGGGAATTGTTGTATATGGTGTCTTTCCAGAATGACGGCACACTGATGAAAAGCGGTGCAGGCATGACATTTTTTCTGCTGAAGTCGGACGGACTCAGCAGCAGGCCGGGATAGAACTCCCACTGCCCTTCAAGTTCCACGCCTCCATCCTTGACGAAGTCGTGGCGGCTCACATCCGCGTCGCCATTAACTGCCATGTGCGCATCCCCTGCACCTCTTGTGCAGCCTGAGGCACACAGCATGAAAAAGAAGCAGAGAACCGCACTGAAGATGTTCATGGTGCAGGACAGTTTGCGGCCATGCTTATTTTTATAAAACAGAATAGTCTTTACCCCCGGTAGCAGTGACTTGAACTGGC
>CAYTSF010000056.1:0-11495 GCA_964440335.1 uncultured Leptospirales bacterium | reverse complement strand
AAGCAGGCTTACCATACCATGAAACGCAGGGTTTTTGACGATGATGGTGTATACGTTCCTTCGATGAGGTAGGTGCCGTCCTCGTTGTTCAGCCTTATGACTTCATGGACGGTTTTCTCCCTGTATTTAAGTTCGTATGTAAGCTGGTACTCCCTGGTGCCTGAAAATATATTGCTGCTGCCGGTCATGAAGGTGGATTTCTTTTCCAGCAGGGCACCGTATGTTTCTTTTCTTTTCTGGTGGGCAGACGTAAAATCAGCCAGGGGTATATCCTGTTTATACTTTGAATTGAGGTATTTATTATAGGCATCGCTGTAGTTCCCTGCTGCCACATCCCTGCAGTAGTTGTCAACGATGGCTTCGAGGTCTTTCCTCTCTGCCGGATTTTTGGCTGTACAGGATGTCAGGGCAATACATGCTGCTGTAATTATCAGGATAACATGGTAAAATTTCATGATGGATCTCCTTTCGTATAAAATACCCCATCTCTTCCATCGCGACCAGTAAAATCCCCTTTTACCACGATTTTTAGTGTAAATATCTTGACATTCCATATAGCCCCTGTTTTCTGGATTCCGGAACTTAAAATGGTTTTTGAAAGATCAAATACGGTTTATTTCTTCGCGTTCATGTTCATCGGGGCAATCCTGGGGTCTGCGCTGGGGACCCTTATAGTGAAATTTGTGCCAGCCATGAAGATGCTAACCGAATCTCTTACAGGCCCCATAGGTTTCAATCTTGAGATCATAAGTCTCAGCTTAAAAATAAACCTTGCGTCTGCCATAGGGCTTGTCCTTGGCATAGTCGTTTTCCGTAAGGTTTAGGCCGCGCCTGCGGCTATCAAAAGTACCCCGGGGTATGGGGTATGGATCTAAACCGGTTTATGGCCGGTTGCCTCTTCCTGAAGAATAGGCAATAATAATCAAACTTTTTGCGCACTGTCAGCCCGTGCATTTTTTTCGTGGTAAAGTTACTGCGGTAAATATACCGGCCAAAGAGCGTAGATATTATAACGGACTTATCCGTTAATCCTGCGGCAGGATCTGCTTGATCAGTGTCCTGCGCGTAATCATTAAATTTATTACAGGGGGTACCCAATTGGCAGTTGTATCAATGAAAGCTTTACTTGAGTCAGGTGTGCATTTCGGTCACCAGACAAGAAGATGGAATCCTAAAATGTCGCAGTTTATATTTACTGCAAGAAATGGCATTCACATCATCGATTTACAGAAAACCATGCAGAGGGTAAAAGTTGCTTATTCCGGGATGAGAGACCTGGCTGCCAGCGGCGGGAAAATACTTTTCGTGGGAACAAAGAAGCAGGCACAGGGAGCCATAGTTGAATATGCTGAAAAATGCGGCATGTACTATGTTTCTGAAAGATGGCTCGGAGGTCTTCTTACAAACTTTAAAACAGTCAGCAATTCCATCCAGAGGCTTAAAGACCTTGAGAGGATGCAGGATACTGAATCATGGGATGCTGAAACAAAGAAAGAGATACTTGAATTGCAGAGGGAACTTGGAAAGAAAAACAAGATCCTCAGCGGCATAAAAAATATGGCCACACTCCCGGACGCTCTCTTTATCATCGATCCCAAGAGAGAAACCATCGCTGTCCAGGAAGCACAAAAGCTCGGAATACCGATTTTCGCGGTTGTAGACACAAACTGCAACCCTGACGACATTGATTACCCCATACCCGGAAACGACGATGCCATCAGGGCCATCGCTCTCTTCCTTGAGGTCATGGCAAAAGCTATCATCGAAGGCCAGTCAGGCGGACAGTCAAGTGAAGTCGCTTTCGAAGAAGAAGATGCCGGACCCGCTGCCCCTGCAGAGGACGTAGTGGAAGAGGATGCCGGTGAAGCTAAACCTGCGGTAAAAGAAAAGGACGCTGCCCGCGATGAGGCTGTAGCGGACCAGTGGTGATTATGAAAAAGCAGATTATTTCATAATCTGCTTTTTTTAGGGATTTACCGGAAAAGATTTCTGTGGCGCGGCTCGACCCCATCCCTTGACGGGATGGGCAGGGGGAGGGTGAGAGAAAACAGGTAGTATATTTATTCACCCCCACCGATCCTCCATCATCGGGAGGGAGGGTTTTCTTGGCCGCATCCGGATATGATAACTAATTGAATAACAAAGGAGCACTAAAGTGGCGGAAGTAACAAGCGCAATGATAAAAGAACTGAGGGACAAGACGCAGGCCGGTATGGTTGACTGTAAAAAGGCCCTCGTTGAAACTGATGGTGATATGGACAAGGCTGTTGAGTACCTGAGAAAGAAAGGGCTTGCGTCAGCCGACAAGAAGATGGGTGCAGAGGTAACAGAGGGTATCATAGCATCATACATACACAATAACAGCAAACTCGGGGTTCTCCTTGAGCTCAAGTGCATGACAGACTTCGTTGCAAGGAATGAAGACTTTGTGGTGCTTGCAAAGGAACTGGCCATGCAGGTGGCTGCTGCCAATCCCCTCTACATAAAGCCGGAAGATGTACCTGTTGAGATTCTCGAAAAGGAGAAGGAGATATACAGGGAGCAGATGAAAAATTCAGGCAAACCCGACAATGTAGTAGAAAAAATTGTTGAAGGTAAGCTCGCGAAGTTCTATTCTGAAGTATGCCTGCTCGAACAGGAATACATCAAGGACAGCAATATTAAAATCAAGGACCTGATTAAAGAGAAGATCGCAATCTTCAAGGAGAACATTGAAGTGGGAAAATTCTCCAGGTTCCAGATAGGGATAAAGTAAAACATGGCAGGGGAACTGACACCACGCTATAAAAGGATACTTCTCAAGCTGAGCGGAGAGGCTCTGGCCGGCGACGGGAAGTCCGGAATCAATCCTGAAATAATCAACCAGATTGCTTCAGAGATAAAGGAAGTTGCGCAGATCGGGGTGGAGGTTGCCATGGTCATTGGCGCCGGCAATATATTCAGAGGCGCCATGGCCGAAGCCCTGGGCATCAGCAGGTCCACGGGCGATTTCATGGGGATGCTGGCCACTGTCATGAACTCCATGGCTGTCGAAAACACCCTTGAGAAGATGAACATGCCCACCAGGGTACTCACCGCTATTGAGATGAAACACGTGGCAGAGCCATACACCATCCAAAAGGCCGAAGACCATCTCCGGAAGGGGCGCATAGTAATAGCCGCCGGAGGCACGGGGCATCCCTACTTTACAACAGACACAGCTGCAAGCCTCAGGGCCGTGGAGCTGGGCTGCGATGTTCTGCTCAAGGCCACCAGGGTTGATGGCGTTTACACGGGAGACCCCGAGAAAGACCCTTCGGCACAGAAGATAAAAGAGATTTCTTTCATTGACATGATAAAACAGCAGCTCAGGGTAATGGACCTTACGGCCATATCCCTGTGCATGGATAATAACCTTCCGATAATTGTCTTTAACCTCTTCGAGAAAGGTTCCCTGAAGAGGATCGTTCTGGGCGAGAATATCGGAACTAAAATTTCCTGAATCGGAGTATAACATATGATAAATGATATCTTGAGTGACGTGGAAGACCGGATGCAGAAGAGTATCAGGGCCCTGCAGAAGGACTTCTCCACCATACGCACAGGCAGGGCAAATCCGGCCATGTTTGAGGGGCTCAGGGTGAGCGTATACGGGTCGGAAATGCCTTTGAACCAGGTTGCTACAATATCTATCCCCGAACCCAGGCTTGTCGTTATACAGCCATGGGACAGGAGCAACCTCGGCGAGGTCGAGAAGGCCATACTCAAGTCAGACCTTTCAATCAATCCATCCAACGACGGCAACCTGATCCGTCTGCAGATCCCTGAGCTTACAGAAGAGAGAAGAAAGGAATACGTCAAGCTCGCCAAAGGCAAGTCTGAGGAGTGCAAGGTTTCCATCCGTAACATCCGCAGGGACGGAAACGAGATGGTCAAGTCCCTTGAAAAGGAGAAGGAAATAACAGAGGACGAGTCCAAGGGCACACAGGACAAGATCCAGAAACTCACCGACAAATATATAGAAGAAACTCAAAAGCTCACAGATAACAAGGAAAAGGAAATACTCAGTCTTTAAAAAACAGGGAGGCTGTTAAAAATGTCATTACCGCGCAGGCGGGAATCTATTCTTAACAGGACGCATTTTTTAGACAGCTCCTTAATAAAACTTTGAACCCGGGTTTAATGGAAAATTTAAAATCACTCTTAAAGCCTGAACCGATCCCCGCGCACGTGGGGATCATCATGGACGGCAACGGCCGCTGGGCGAAGATGCGCAAAATGTCGCGCAGCGAGGGGCACAAACACGGCGCGGACGTTATTGAGCCGCTCATGGACTGCGCCATAGAACTCGGCATACGCGCGGTCTCGCTCTATGCATTTTCTGTGGAGAACTGGTCCAGGCCTGTCACCGAGGTGAAGGGCCTTTGGGAACTGCTGGAATACTTTTTTTCCACGAAGCTTGCATCAATCAAAGAAAAAAAAATACGCATAAAACATTCGGGATCTCTCAGGGGGCTGCCCCCCTCAACGAAGAGGACAATACTCCGCGCCGTTGAAGAGACCTCTTCAAACAGGGTCATAACCCTGAACTTCTGCGTCAACTACGGCAGCAGGCAGGAGATCGTAAGGGCCGTCAACGAATGGGCCGGTTCCCTCAAAAAGCCCGAAAAATTAACAGATAAAAAACTCGAAAAGTACCTGTACACATCTGACCTTCCCGGCCTGGACCTTCTCATCAGGACAAGCGGGGAATACAGGCTGAGCAATTTTCTGCTGTGGCAGGCTGCTTACGCGGAGCTCTATTTCACCGATGTTCTCTGGCCTGATTTCGGGCCTGATGAGCTGTACAGGGCGATCGCTGAATTTCAAACGAGAGAAAGGAGATACGGAGGAATATGAGCGTACTTAACAAAGAGACATTCACAAGGATTCTCAGCGCAGTAATTGCACTTCCGGTGCTTGTTTACGTACTGGTCACCGATGATTTTCTGTCCCTGCCCATACTTGCCGGTTCATGTCTCATTTCACTGACATGCCTGTATGAATACTATATGATAACATACAAAAGCGAGGATGAAAAGGCTTTCATAAAGACCGGGCTTATCTTCGGATTTGTTATTAATGTTATAATGTTTATTTATGCCTTCGGTAAACCTTTTGGTTTTACAAAGCTGAGCTCGAATTTTGACGGCAGGCTGTTTATCGGGACTGCCGTGGTTTTTATGGCTGTTATACTTGTGCTTCAGCTTTTTACAAGGCCGCTTAAAGGCGGCGCCTATTCAATGGGGGTTACGGCCTTCGGCGTAATGTACATCGTTGTGTCAGTGTCGCACCTCGTTTTAATGAAGGCCCTTAAAGATGGTTCATCGTATATACTCCTGCTCATGGCGGTAATAATGCTCAACGATTCAGGCGCCTATTTCGGCGGCATCATGTTCGGGAAACACAAGGCCGGCATCGCAGCATCGCCTAACAAGTCGTGGGAGGGATACTTTTCCGGCCTTCTCTTCAGCATCATAGCCTTTATCCTGGGCAACCAGGTAATCGCTTCATTTGTCATCAAGGGGCCGGCCCTCTTTTCCATGCTCGAAAGCGCGTTCCTGGGCATAATAATAAGCGTACTCGGCAATATCGGCGACCTTGTTGAGTCAATGGTCAAGCGCGACGGCGAGATCAAAGACTCGGGCCGGATCATCCCGGGGCATGGAGGCATGTGGGATGTCTTTGACGCCATAATATTCGCGCTTCCGTTTTTCTACTACTACCTCGTAATTTTCAAAGGGATCCCCTGATAAAAAATGCAGTCCATTACCATACTCGGTTCCACAGGCTCCATAGGCGTATCGGCTCTGAAGGTAATCAGGTCGCTGCCCGGAAGGTTCAGGATTTACGGACTTGCCTGTAACAGAAACCTCGATTTATTGTCACAACAGATCAGTGAGTTTATGCCCGCGGCAGTAGCTGTGGGCGACAGTTCTGCCATAGGCACACAGCAGTTCCGGGACATTAAAAGTTTATATAAAAACGTTGAGTTTCTCGAGGGTGAGAGGGGGATTACAGAGCTCGCCGCGCGCAGTTGCGACACAGTTGTATCCTCAATCGTCGGCTCCGCAGGGCTTGCCCCTTCACTTGCCGCGCTTAAAGGATGCAGCAGGCTTGCCCTGGCCAACAAGGAGACACTTGTCATGGCAGGTGATATCTTCATGAAACTCGCTGCGGACAAAAACGTTGAACTCATACCCGTTGACAGTGAACACAGCGCGGTTTTTTCACTCATGCGCAACCTGGAACAGCGCGATGTCGAAAGGATCATACTCACTGCGTCAGGCGGCAGCCTCAGGGACTACCCCGTGGGCGGCCTTGAGCATGTTACTCCCGAGATCGCGCTTAAACACCCGACCTGGAGCATGGGGAGCAAGATTACAATTGATTCGGCCACCATGATGAACAAGGGGCTTGAGGTAATTGAGGCGCACCATCTTTTTGCAATGGATTATGACCGCATAAGCGTTATAATCCATCCCGAAAGCGTGGTGCATTCAATGGTCGAGACAACAGACGGCGCCGTGTACGCGCACCTGGGAGTGACCGACATGGTCTTTCCCATACTCGGGGCGCTCACGTACCCGGAAAAACTGAAAAACAGTTTCGGCAGGCTTGACCTTGCGGCAGTGGGCAGCCTGAACTTTAAAAAACATGACAGCGCAAAATACCCGGCCCTGGATCTCTGTTACGGCGCGGGTCGTACAGGGGGGAACGCGCCGGCTGTACTTAACGCTGCAAACGAAATCGCGGTCTATGCTTTTCTTGACAGGAAGATAGGCTACATGGACATTGTAAGGATAGTTGAAAAAACCATGTCGCGCGTCAGTTTCATACATGCGCCCGGCATTGATGATATATTCGAATCGCACAGGGATGCGGTGGAAACCGCTCTCGGTATTATCAAGGAGATGAAGTTATGATGGCAATTTATTATATAGTAGGGGCCGTGGTGCTGCTGGGGCTATGCATTTTTGTTCATGAGCTGGGTCACCTGCTTGGCGGCAAGATGGTTGGCATCAAGGCCAGGGTCTTCTCAATGGGATACGGCCCCGGCTTTCTCAAGAAGACAATCGGCGACACCACGTACCAGGTCACGCTTATTCCTTTCGGCGGTTACTGCCAGTTTTACGGTGACGACCCCACTCAGGAGCGGACCGGGGCAGGTTACGAGTTCCTGTCAGCACATCCCTTGAAGCGCATTGTCACGGTTGCCATGGGCCCCATATTTAACCTGATTTTCGGGATACTGCTTTTTTTCATGATGAACATGATCGGGTACAGCAGGGAATCCAACCTTGTCATGATCCCCTCTGAGTATATTACACCTGAGTACACTTCGCCGGCATATGCCGCGGACATCCGTACAGGAGACAGGATTGTTGCCATTGACGGGAAAGAGGTTAAGTGCTTCTCGGATATTCAGACAGCCGTCTTTTTTTCAGAAGGGAAGGAGCTGCTGGTCACTACAGAGAATGCTTCGGGACGATCTGAACACAGGATCAGGCCCACGATGGATAAATTCGAGGGGCGCTACACTATAGGTGTTATGCCGTTTTCAAAGGGAGTTGCTGTAAACCGTGTAATCAAAGGGAGCGTGGCCGAGAAGTCCGGACTGCAGGACGGGGATATAATATATTCCATAAATTCTGCCACGGTCTATTCGCCGGCTGATATTAACCGAATTGTCAGGTCTGGCAGGGGGGACATTGTACTCGGTTATAAACGGAAAGGCGAGGATAAAACCGCCACGTTGAGGCCCGCAGAGAAGAGTATTTTTACTGTTACTTCGCCCGACATGAAAAAACGCGATTATCTTTCGGGCAACGAGGAGTTTGAGGCTCTTATCGCCGCTGGCAGGGTCAGGGTCGACGGCAAACAGATCGCTTCATATGCTGATTTCAGGCAGGAGATAAAAGCATCTGCCGGCAGGGACGTGGTCATCGATATCGAGAGTAAACGCATAACAGGTAAGGTCACGGTCGAAAATGTGCAGATGATCGGCGTGGAACTTGCTTTCCTGGGTGACTTTGATATGGCATTCGTGCAGTACGGTATTGCTGCCGGATTTACCAGGTCGTTTACTGAAGCCTGGGAGTTCCTTGTAATGAATATAAAGGGTTTCGGCATGTTGTTCAGGGGTGAGCTCGATGTTCAGGAAAACCTGTCAGGCCCAATCCGTATGGTAATGATAGCAGGCGACGTTCTCTATTACCGGGGGGTGGCGGATTTTATACTTCTCATGGCCAAGATTTCCATTATCCTGATGTTCATGAACCTTCTGCCCATACCAGCAGTTGATGGAAGCCATATATTGTTTTACCTCATAGAGGCAGTACGCGGTAAGCCGCTCAGTGACGCGGTAATGGCAAGGATCATGACTTTCGGCATAGTCTTCCTGATTATACTGGGTGTCCTTGTTATCATAAACGATATATCCATGATACCTGCGGTGAAAAATCTGTTCAGGTAGAAGCAAGACTTGTTAAGGAGATAAATGCTATGTCTATAATGAAAATGTTCAGCAAGGGTGAAAAAACATTTAACCATGATGTGATAAGGGCGCTTCAAAGCCAGAAAGCTGGTGAACTTCTTCCTGATGATGGCGTCTTTGCATTCCTCTATGAGAAGCTCGATGGACCAAGTATACCTCTCATGGTTTGTACTGCAAAGGAGACCGAATACATTTATATTGATAATGAGGAGTTTATCAGCCATATAAAGGGTGTAGAACCGGAATGGGTTTTTGGCACAGATAAAAATCTTGCCAGATTGATGATGCTTTATAAAATAAATGACAGTCAGCTTTTAATTAGTTTTGTATTTGACCTTGTCAATGAAATAAGCAGAAACGCAATAGGCCTGCTTGTCAGAAAAAAGGAATTCAATATCAGTTACCTTAATATGCTTTATGGTGGACTTGTGTTTGAAAACAGGGTTAAATATAAACTTCCTGAAAAAATTATCTCTGAATTGAAAGCTCTTTAAAAAAAAGGCATTGCCCCCGCAATGCCTTCTGACCTTTGTCCTCTTACCAGACTCAACTCGCTTGATATATCTGATAATTGCGTTTCAATAATTGATTTTACTTGTACCCGCCACACTTAGCGATGAGTTGAAATCCCGGAGGTTTACCCTGAGCCCGCGAACCTTCGCGACAGGCTGCATTTGTTGAATAAACCCTGTAAGTCTTCTTGCATCCTGCCGCTATAGGCGACTGTATGCGGGTGTTGAACAAAACCTGTAAATGTTCATTCATACCGCCGCCGCAGGCGGCGGTATGTTCTCATCTTAATTGTGGCTTATCTGGATTTTTTTAGGTTTAACCTTTTCAGTTTTGTTGAGAACTACGCTAAGTACTCCGTTCTCAAGCTTTGCTTCGATTCCATTCCTGTCGACATCATTGCCTACTTTAAACGCGCGATAGTAGTCTCTGTTGCCGAATTCCGCATACTTCAGGGTGCTGTCATCCTCCTCGCCGGACATTTTAACGGTAACTCTGAGTTCCTGGTCCTCCATTACAATGTCTATGCTTTCTTTTGTCGCACCGGGTACCTCCATCTTGAGAGAATAGTTGTCCGGTGTTTCGTAAATATCGGTGAGGGGAACATAAACTTTTTTCTGTTCACCTGTATTATATGTTACATTTCTTTCTATCATAATCGGCCTCCTTTAGTTGATCTCAATTTTTTTAGGTTTCGCGTCCTCGGACTTCATAAGCGTTATAGTAAGCACTCCGTTTATCAGGTCAGCTTTAACAGATTCAGTGTTGACCCTGTATGGGAGCCTTATCGACCTTTTAAATCCGCCAAACCTTCTCTCTTTCCTGATATAGGTTTTGTCAGCATAGTCAGCCTTCTTCTCACCGCTTATGACCAGGTTGTCTTCGATAACCTGCATGTCAAGGTCATCGGGTTCAATGCCGGGCACCAGGGCTTTGATGGTGATTTTATCCTCAGTGCTGCTCACTCTTACTGGGGGTATCCCGGCTGTTGCCTCATAAGCTGTGTCCCTGAAGAAATCATCAAATATATCCTTCAGCTGGAACATATTGTCAAAAAGATTGTAGTTATACATAGCGTACCTCCCTTTAGTTTATACCAATTTTAATTTTTTTTGCTTCTTCAATCGCGGGCTTCTCGATTGATACTTTGAGAACGCCGTTTTTAAGCTCTGCCTTAACCTTGTCAGGGTTTACACCTTCGGGCAGGGCGATTGACCTTGAAAAAGATCCGAACCTTCTTTCGCTCACATAGCAGTTTTTGCCGGAAGATTCCTTTTTCTCCTCGTTTCTTGTGCCGGATACTGTAAGGACATTATCCTGCATGTTAAGGTCGAGATCCTTCTCTTCGATTCCGGCAACATCAGCCTTGATGTGGATATGCTTGTCGTCTTCATACACATCTATAGCAGGAAGCCATTCGGAATCGAAAAGGGAAACCGGTTTCAGGTTGAAGAACTCGTCAAAAAGCCTGTCAATGTCATACCTGAAAGCACCCGGATCGGATGTCATGCTGTTGTTCCTTTTTGTTATGCCGAATTTCATAATAAACCTCCTGAATCTCTTTTTATTGTTAGCACTCATCATTATTGAGTGCTAACAATAAAATACAAACAGCCTGCTTTTTCGTCAAGCAGAGAATTTAATTTTTTTGGAAAAATTTGAAATTTTTTGTATTAATAAGCAGATTCCTGGAAATTTTAAGAGATACGTTTATTTAGAGTTGAATTTATTGGAATGCAAAAATTTACAGAAAAGAACTTGGATGAGGTTCTAACCTTTCTGTGCTTGCTGGTGATTTGAACTGAAAATTTATGCATAAAAAACCTGCCGGTTATGGCAGGTTTTTGCAGGAATATTTTTTATTTTATTTCATCATCTGTTGCTGAATAGGTGAATGTGTATGAATCGCCATCAACACTGTATGTTCCGGTATAGGTGAATTGACTTGTACTTGTTGTAAACGTCATATCAACATCCCATGTTATATCATAGCTTTCACCGTCATATTCCACATCGAAATCACCATCATAGGCGATGCTGTAATTATAAGTAGTAGTATCAATTTTGTATTTAATAGTTACTGTGCCGCTTTTCAGGGTAACATTTTTATGGGTATATCCTTCCCATGTAAAAATAAAAGTAGTAACTGTCTCTGATCCTGCTGATGATGTTGTGATATCAACTTTCCACTGGCCTTCTGCGTCCTCATAAGAACCATCAGTACATTTTGATGATTTCAGTGCCTGTGCTTCACCCATTGCGGCATAAAGCGCGTTGTTTACGTCATTCGACAGCGCCTTATTGTCTACTGTTTGACCTTCTGCGCCTGAACATGCAGATATACCGGAAGCGAGCAGAACTGAAAAAAGAAGTGCTAACAAATGTTTTAACATTTTTTTCTCCAAAATTTTTTAATAATTATTTGATTACCTGTTTTAAAAAACACATGACTAAACATATTTAAAAATAA
>CAYTSF010000055.1:13568-19538 GCA_964440335.1 uncultured Leptospirales bacterium | reverse complement strand
CCACAATGCCCTTGAACTCATAGGCAACACGCCGCTCATAAAACTGGGTGATGAACCTATCCTTGCCAAGTGTGAATTCCTCAATCCCGGCGGCAGCATAAAGGACCGCATTGCCCTGGGCATGATCGAAGCGGCAGAGAACGAGGGGCTGCTCAGGCCCGGCATGCGCATAGTTGAGCCCACGTCGGGCAACACAGGCATCGGCATCACCCTGGTAGGCAGGGCAAAGGGTTATCCGGTTACCATAGTCATGCCCGAGGGGATGAGCCTTGAACGCCGCAACATAATCCGGGCCCTTGGTGGCGAACTTGTGCTTACCCCGGACGAAGAGAGCATTGCCGGATCAGTGAGGCACGCAAAGGAACTTGTTAAAGAGCCGGGCACATTCATGCCCGACCAGTTTGCCAACAAAAACAATCCGCGCGTACACTACGAGTACACCGCACCCGAAATGTGGCGGCAGAGCGGCGGAACCATAGGCGCGTTCGTTTCAGGCGTGGGGAGCGGCGGCACCATACAGGGCGTTGGAAAATTTTTAAAGGAGCACAACTCATCGGCAAAGATTGTGGCAGCCGAGCCTGCGGGCGTATCGGCACTTCTTGGACACGAGCCGGGGCTGCACCAGATCCAGGGAATAGGCGACGGGTTCATTCCAGAGGTGCTGGACGTTTCACTGATAGACCAGGTGGTTGAGGTGACAGACGAACAGGCCATTGCCACAGCTCGTGAACTGGCCGGCCGTTATTCTCTGCTTGTGGGTACATCCTCCGGTGCAAATGTTTTCGTGGCACGTGAAATAGCCCGCATGTACCCTGGTATCATTGTCGCCACGGTGCTGGCGGACAGGGCCGAACGTTATTTCAGCACCGGGCTTTTATAAGCAGACTGTACTGGCACCATCAGCGGCCCGTACAGGCCGGGTCATATCCTGTTTGACCGCCTCCATATGTTCATCTCTCCGGCAGCCCTTATCAGTTCATCGCGGAACTGCGGGTGCGCGATGTTTATCAGAGACTCCGCCCTCTGCCATGTAGACTTCCCCTTGAGCTGCGCAGAACCATACTCTGTTATCACATAAAACACGATCGTTCGCGGGCATGTGACGATTGTGCCAGGCGAAAGCATGGGCTTGATGCGCGATTGTATTGTTCCGTCAGGGGCCGTGTATGTTGACGAAAGGCAGATAAGCCCTTTGCCTCCGTGGGAGTTAAAGGCGCCATGAATAAAGTCCAGCTGCCCGCCAGTGCCTGATATGTGGCGCGTACCCACGGATTCGGAGGCGACCTGTGAAAAGAGGTCTACCTCGAGGGCGTTGTTTATTGCCACCACCTTGCTGTTGGCAGCGATCCACCTGGGGTCATTGGTCCAGCTCACGGGGTACGAGGCGCACATGGTGTTCCTGTCCAGGAACTCGTAGAGTTTCTGGGTGCCCATGGCAAAGGTGTAGGTCATCTTGTGGGTGTCTATCTCCTTCTTCGCGCCTGTTATGCGCCCCTCTTCGTAGAGGTCAACGCATGCGTCAGTGAGCATCTCGGTATGGATGCCCAGGTCTTTCAGGTTGCTCTCGGCTATGAGGGCGCCAACGGTGTTGGGAAGCGCACCGATACCGAGCTGCAGGCAGCATCCGTTATCTATCTCTGCCAGCACATGCCCGGCTATGGCCCTGTCAACATCTGTCGTTGCCTCGGGCTGGAGCTGTAAAAGCTGCGGGTGCTCGCCATGTACTATGTAATCCACCCTGCTCACATGGATCATCTCCTGGTTGCCGCCCAGGCACACCGGCACGTTCTCGTTTACCTCGATGATGATTTTCCTGGCTTTTGCAATTACCGCAGAGGTAAGGGAGTTGGAGAGCCCGAAGTTAAAGAACCCCCTGTTGTCCATGGGCGCTGCTGTAAGGAATGCCACGTCAATGTCTATGTACTTGCGGATTATCCTGGGCATCTGGTGGTACAGCATGGGAATATAATTTACCAGGTTATCTTTGAACAGCTGGCGCGAGATACCGCCGAAATGGTAGTCTTCCATGATAAAGTGCTTCCGCTCCGGGTCTGCCTTCACGCATTCAGGGACCTGTGTGTAGCATGTACTCCTGAGTTCAACATCGTAGAGTTCATCCACGCGCTTTGCCAGGGCCTGGTCAAGCAGCTTCGGGAAAAGGGCGAATTCCCCGTAATGGACAAGGTCCCCTGATTTAACTATGCGTACCGCTTCATCTGCCGATACGGTCTTCTGCTGTAAACGCCATTTTATTGTCATAATAACCTCCGGGAGTTGCATTCATTTCGTCCGGTACCGCTTACCTGTAATGCAACCGTTTAATAAACAATATAAATGTTCTCAGCGGAGGAAAAAACTTTTTTACATCAGGAAATCCGTGGATCTTCGGCAGGAATAAATTATCACAAAGCATCTGTTATATGCTTAAACAAGGCCCCCATGCTGCTGCTGAAACGTGTAGGGTCGTAAAGAAACATGTGGCAGTAGACGATGGCGTTCACTTTGCAGTTGTATACATAAACGCTCATATAGCCATAGACGCCGCGCCCCGATTCTATCTCAAGGCCCTTGACAAATATAATCGAATACCTGTCGAACTTCTCAGGGAGCTTGCCGGTGCTGAATGTTGAAAGATCGGCCCTGACAGATTTTTTAGTGGCCGTATCAACCTGTGAAAGATTAAACCTGTCAAGATTTGTTAAGAGTTCAATGATATACTTTCCATCCTCGCGGGTGGTATCTTTTTTCAGGGACGCAAAGTTTTCATTATATTTACTGTGAAAATATTCAGCGAGCATTTTATTAAAGTCCCCTGCACCGGCATAGCCAATGCCTGAATATTTTTTTCTGTCAACATCGTAGTTCATGAAGTATACCGGGCAATAAGCATAGGTCGTATCCCTGAGCAGCTCATCCATGTTATCCGCACTGTATTCAATGTCATAGTCTGAACTGTCTCCGGGGAAGAGGGAAAGTGGAAACGCTGTGATAAGCAGGATAATAAAAATTTTCTTTTTCATGTTACACCCTTCTATGAATTTAATGCGCGTCCTTGATATAGATAATCCATACAATTAATGCGCGCTCTCTGTTATGCTGCGGATAAAAATCACGAATCCCCGTATGATATTATCTTTATGCTAAATTTGAATAACCTGGAAATGCAACTCTATTATATGATAATAAATATAATTTTTCATGCGTAACCGCCAATTTTTAAATATCCGTAAAATATTTTTCTGGACTTTTATAGTGCCCACGCAATAATAATTACACCACTCAATTCACATTCTTTGAATGAACAGCAGGCACCGGCTTGACCGGGCATTGGCATATCAATACTTTAAGATATACAGCGAATCTATCATACAGTAAAACCGGGGGATTCATGCTCACAAAAAAAATCATAACCATGATAATAAGCTGCCTTATCATACTCACACCAGGCGGGCTTTACCCGCAGGAGCAGCAGGAGAAAAGGGACACAGAGAACCGGCAGAATGACCAGAACGCACCGGCAAAAAAAATACCCGCCTTCACCCCCCTGCAGATATGTTCGTTTCATCCCTACCAGCTGTTTGAAGAGAATTTTGATGTTTACGGAATAAGACTGAACATCGCCTACGGCAAAAATAATAATGTTTACGGCTTAGACCTCTGGGGATGGAACGTTGCAAAATCCATGTATGGCATAGAACTGGGATTTAAAAACCTTGTGGATGATGACGTGGCCGGAATCCAGTTCGCCATTATAGGCAATGAAACCGACAGCTTCATTGGGATACAGCTTGCAGGCATATACAACGAAAGCAGGGGCGTTTATACTGAAAATGACTTCGAAAAAGTAAGTTCATACGGGATCCAGGCCGCGCTTTTAGTTAATGACATAAATGACCAGGATTCGGTTGCAATCCAGTTCGCAGGGTTATGCAACTGGCAGGGAAACGACAGTTTTAGCGGAATCCAGGTATCGGGGCTCTTCAATGTGATCTCCAACGCGCAGATGGCTGGAGTGCAGGCAGCGGGCCTGATCAATACCATTTATAATTCTCCCGACACCATCCTCACCATGTGGGGCATACAGCTTGCGGGCATCAGTAATTACAATCACAATAACAACTACTATGGAATCCAGGCAGCAGGGATCTTCAATTACCAGGGAGGAAATATCAGGGGTGTTGAATTTGCACTGGGTGCAAACGGCGCGAAGTCGGTCAGGGGAATACAGGCCTCAGGAATTTTCAACTTCGCAGACGAGGATTCGGCGGGTCTGCAGCTGGCCGGTCTGTCAAACGGAAACGGAGGGGATTTCAGGGGCTTTCAGTTTGCAGCGATGAATACCAACTTCAAAAACTTTTATGGCATGCAGGCGGCAATCCTCTACAACAAAACATCTGAAACTGTTTACGGCGTGCAGGCCGGTTTCATCAACCTTGCGGACAGGGTTGAAGGAGTCCAGATCGGCGTCATAAACATGGCGCGTAAAATTAAAGGCGTACAGATCGGCCTGTGCAATATTATATACGAGGGTGGAATCCCCTTTATGCTGCTGATCAATGCAGGAACTTCTCTGTAACAAAGGTGATATCATGAAACGGATACTATTAGTCGCATGCTTTATACTTGCCCTTTGCAATGCATACGCCCAGGACCAGGAGACCGACACTACCGGCAAAGAGGAGACATCTTATTCCCTAATCCAGCTAAGCATAACAGAGGATATACAGCTGTTCAGCAGCAGCACCGATATCTACGGCATGAGGCTGACCCTTCCATACGGCGTCAACAGAAATGTGTACGGCCTGGACCTGGGCATAATCAACGAGTCAGAGGCGATGTACGGTGTCTCCGCAGGATTCGCAAACATGGTGCGGCACGGCACAGGCGGGATCAACACTGCCCTCTTTGTAAACAGCTGCGAGAAATTTTACGGGTTCCAGTTTGCGGGTTTCATGAACCGCACAAACGGAAAGAAAGATAACGGGGATTCGCTGGGTTTCCAGGCGGCCATTTACAATTGCCAGTCCAACACCAGCTTCACAGGAATCCAGACCGGCATTTACTCAAACAGGCTGCTCTCAGGGGACTTTATCGGAATGCAGGCATCGGTGCTGCAGAATGAAACCCGCCTTGATAATTTTTTCGCAGGAATACAGGCAGGGGCAATCTACAATTCGGCATACGCCACCAAAAAGGATGTAGACTTCTACGGAATACAGGTCTGCGGCCTGGCCAACAGCCTTGACGATTGCGGTTTTACCGGCATGCAGTTTGCCGGGGTCCTGAACTATAACAACTCCAACAGGCGCGGGTTCATCGGCATACAGGCATCGGGCCTTTTCAACTACAACGAAGGAAACCTGAAAGGCCTTCAGACAGCGGTCCTCTACAACAATACATCTGAAACTGTATACGGCTCGCAGGTGGGATTTGTTAACATCGCTGACCGCGTGGCGGGGGTACAGATAGGTCTCATCAACATGGCCCGCAAGGTGAATGGAATCCAGATAGGACTCTGCAACATAATTTCCGAGGGAGAAATTCCATTCATGTTCCTAGTCAATGCCAGCATGTCTCTATAATCCTGTTATGCGGAAAAAAATATTTCTTCTCTCAGTACTGCTCACGTCATCATTCACGCTTTACTCCGAAGAGAACCAGGATGGGCGGAGAGAGCGCATAAAGTTCGCGCCAATACAGGTCTCGTTCATCTATCCATACCAGTTTTTTGAGAAGGACTTTGCCATATACGGCATAAGGCTTAACCTCCTGTATTCAGAGAATGAAACTGTCTACGGCCTGGACCTCTTTGGGTATAATGTTGCGAAATCGATGTATGGTATAGAACTCGGCATATACAACGAGGTGTTCAGGCATGCGGCAGGCATCCAGCTTGGCATTACAGGAAATGAAGCAGGAAGTTTTACCGGCATCCAGGCGGCGCTGGGAGCGAATACCAATAAATGGTAC
>CAYTSF010000055.1:0-13468 GCA_964440335.1 uncultured Leptospirales bacterium | reverse complement strand
AGGAAGTTTTACCGGCATCCAGGCGGCGCTGGGAGCGAATACCAATAAATGGTACGATGAAGAGCAAAGGATCGGGCAATCGGCCGGTCTCCAGTTTGCCCTTATATATAATTCGAATGAACATATTGACATGGCCGGAATCCAGGTTGCAGGATTATGGAACCACCATGATGATAATTATGCAGGCATCCAGGCAGCGGGCCTGTGTAACATAAGTACGCATCGAATGGCCGGTGTTCAGGTTGCCGGCCTGTTCAATATAGCCGATGAAGGTGTTGCGGGGCTGGAGATCGCAGCGGTGAATCTCTGCGGAAATATTTACGGCTTGCAGGCTGCTGTTTTTTATAACAATGCTGTTGAAACCGCCTGCGGCGTTCAGTTTGGTTTTTTTAACGGGTCAAAAAATGTTTACGGGCTGCAGACGGGATTTATTAATAACGCAGATGATGTCTGCGGCGTTCAGATCGGGGTAATTAACATAACGCGCAGGATACGCGGGATACAGATAGGTCTGTGCAACATAATTTATGACGGCGCGGTTCCCTTTCTTCCGTTGGTTAATGCCGGTTTAAGTTTTTAGTCTATGATACAGCGGGTGCGATGATGAAGCAATGGTACGAATCCCTCTTTGAAAACTACGGGAAAAAATATGACAGTGAAAATTTCGCCCAGGGCACTTCAGGTGAATGTGATTTCATCGAACAGGAACTGGGACACGACAGGCAGGTAAAAGTCCTCGACATAGGCTGCGGTACTGGCCGGCACTCCATTGAGCTGGCGTCGCGTGGATACAATGTCACAGGCATAGACCTCTCGGACTCCATGCTTGCGCAGGCCGCAGCAAAGGCCGCTGCAAAAAATCTGGCCATACGCTTCATGAAACATGACGCGCGTGCCCTCCCCTTTAAAGACGAATTCGATGCCGCAATCATGCTCTGCGAAGGGGCCTTCCCTCTCATGGAGACAGACGAGATGAACTTCGAGATACTGCAAGGTGCAGCCCGCGCCCTGATGAAGAGCGGGACATTAATTTTCACCACGCTGAACGGGCTCTTCCCCCTTTACCATTCGGTTGAACAGTTCTGCGCATCAACAACCGGAGAGGGCAACGCGACTTACAGGAGCAACACCTTCGACCTCATGACATTCCGCGACCATAACGTTACAGAGGTAGCGGACGATTCAGGAAACCGTGTTGAACTTGTCTGCAACGAGAGGTACTATGTGCCGAGCGAAATTACATGGCTCCTGAAGACTGCGGGTTTCTGCCAGGTTGAGATCTTCGGGGCCAGGCTTGGCGCCTTCTCGCGCCATGACAGTCTTACTACTGAAGATTTTGAAATGCTCGTTGTTGCAAAAAAGTGATATTTTTCTGCTGAGAAATAACATGCTTACAACTCCCGACCGGAGGAATGGATGAAAAAAATTGCTTCTTTAACTGTAATATTCGCGTGCATCTGCTCATGCATTACCGCCTGCGGAAACAACTATCTGAAAAAGCCCGAAACCATTAAAGAAAATAATCTTATAAATGAATATGATCTGAACGGTTACACCCCTCTCATGGCCGCAGTGAAAATGGGTGACTATGAACTTGTCAAGTCCCTGATAGAACAGGGTGCCGATGTTAACAAACTCTCTGGAGAAAAAAGTAACATGTCATTTTCAATTGACAACAGGCCTGACACAAACTCTGCTCTGCTTATCTGTGTGTATGAATGCGTGCTGGTCAGCGACTTTCTTGAGAGCAGCAGAAACATTCAGAAAGACTGCGGCACAGGCACCGACTGCAAATCATATAACAGAGAGATTGAACAAAACTCGCTTCAAAGAAACAATTACCTGAAGATACTGGACCTGCTGTTGAAAAACGGCGCCGACACAGAGATTAGAAACAGCGGAGGATACACCGCGCTCTTCTATGCCAGGGACATTGAGATTATCAAAAGACTCCTTGCTGCTGGTGCCAATATCAATGCAGTTGATAATGAAGGTCAAACAGCCCTTTTCTATTTTCACGATTACAAAATCGCAAGGTTCATGATAGAAAACGGCGCCGACTACAGGATAAAAGACAAATCCGGAAAAACTGTTGCTGATTACATTGAAAATTTATATGATGACGATTACAAAAATTATATCAGGTCGTTAAAATAACTGCCTTTTAAAACAGTACCTAATCCCCCTTGCTTTTATTCATCTTTTTACAGATTTCAGTATTGGAACCCGCGATGTTGTTCTTTTCAAAAGGGTCAGCCTCAAGGTCATAAAGCTCTTCTGAATTATAACGCCTGTTAAAAATATACTTGTACTTCCCGTCTCGGCAGCCCCAGAACGGTATGCTGAAGCTGGTAAAGAACACTGCGCGCCTGTCAGTGTTTGAGAGCATGCTGCCACCTTCAGGCTTCAGGTCGCCGTAACCGGTACCTGCCAGGTTCAGGATTGTCGGGGCAATGTCGATGTGGCTTGTCACCGTGTTTAAATCCACCCTTGACGGGAAGAGTACGGGGTTTATGAACATGGCGATTGTGTGGACGTTCTCCTCGTAGAGATATATGGAATGCAGGTAGTTGCGTTTATGCTGGTAGAACGCCTCGCCGTGGTCCGACACTATTACAAATAAAGTATTTTTTTCCAGCCCGTACTTCACGAGCAGCGCATAACATTTACCTATGACGTCGTCTGCTCCGCGAAGGGCGTTCTTGTACATGTTAAACTGCGTAGCCGTCCCGAAGACCTCGTATGATTTATCGCTGACGTCGTATGGGTGGTGGGGATTAACAGAACTCAGCGCCAGGAAAAACTTCCCCTTTGAATGCTTCTCAAGGAAACTCTCCATGTACCAGACAAGGGTATTGTCCTCGAGTCCCATGGATGTCTCCCTGCACGAAGGGTAGAGAGCCTTTAAATCATGGTAGTCGCTTACTCTGTCAAAAAATGGCATGAGAAATTTTTTCTCGTAATAGACCTTGCCGTCAGTGGGCATCACCCACTCGGTGTAGTAGCCGTTTTTTGCAAGCATCTGCGAAAAAGAGACGTCGTTCACGGACTCTTTAAGGAAGGTGTCCCAGTTCCTTGTCACGTAGGGCAGGCATCCCGTGAGCAGGCTGTAGACAGCCTTGAGAGTCGCGGGCTCTGTTGTGTAATGCGAGTTCAGCACCAGGGCATTTCCCGACAATGCGAGAATGTTAGGTGTTACCTCGGGCGACAGGTATTGCGGGGTCGTGGACTCAAGGATGAAGAGCACAACGTTCATGCCCTCTGCGCAGCCGGGTTCGATTCCGGTGTATGCCCCTCCCCCTGAAAAAATTGAACGGGTAATGTCATCTGTGTTTTTTTCAGCCGAGGCGTATTCCCTCCCGGAAGTGAGCGCCGAAGATGTGAATTCAAGAATGGGGTCTCGGTCAATTGAATGCAGCCCTTTTTTACTGTTTCCTGAATAGAGCGCCGAAGAGGTGATAAGAAAAGCGGTTGTGGCAACTATTGTTATGGGCAGGTGCATTCTGAACATTGCCAGCCTGCGCACCCCGGCGGTTACAGCGGCATAAACCGCACCTGAAACCAGGAGTATTATCAGCAGGGTATCGGCCTCTTTAAGCAGACTGCTTTTAAAAATGTCCAGGTCACTGACCTGCTGAAAAAGTTCATATGTAATAAATGTGCCCATGGTCATGTAGAGTTTTATGTTTATCATGGTAACGATAACAATGATGAAATAAACGAAAGCAGAGAAAGCCGTTACATATTTTTTTATGGCAAGGGGAGCCCGGCAGACGGGAAGGTCAAGAAGCAGGAAGACCAGGCCGCTCATGATTATGCTGCTCAGAAAAAGATAGGGAAGCGACGGGATCAGGTCATAGGAAAAATTAAGGGATATGAGGAACAACTTCAGAATAACCGAGAGAACTATATAGAAGAACCAGAGTCTGCCCATGGGATGGAACCTGCTTATAAAAATTACATGTAATAAATTGAAGGTTGAACCCCGTGTCAAGCGGATTTCCGGATTAATTTTCAGGATGGACGGCTAATAACGCGCTGTCAGGGCCGTAACTATACCGGCCCCGACGGCGTCTATGCTCAGAACATGGTGAGATGAAAATATATGCCGAGCAGCGTGCATGTCACAAGGCTGAGCCCAAGATGGATCTTTCCCGCAACCGCAGGACTAATGGCCTTCTGCCGCGCGATATAAATCCCGCATATCCATGTGATGACATATGAAACTGTCAGTGCAACAAGCAGTGTTTTCATTTTTTTAAACCTCTTATAAATTTTATTGCGCCCTGTTCATGCAGGGAAGACTTCGCTGTAGATTGATGCATGCGAAACCTCATCGGGAAGGATACGGCTCAGAATTTTCCGGTATGACGGTTCACAATCTGTTCCGAGCTTTGCCTCAATCATTGAAACAGCTTCGGATTCCTTCACGCTGAGAGAACCCAGTTTTTTCTTCAGCGGCACAAGTACCATGAGCATGGCAATAATCCTGCCGGCTGCGACCCACAGCTTTTCGCTGCCGGGATTTGCGCCGAAACTACTGCGATAGTACTTGCGGAACATCCTGCCGTGCATGAGTTCCTGCCTCGATGCCTCGCGCAGCCTTTCATGAAGCAGTGGATTTTTTTTCTCATGCTGTTTTGCAAGTCCGCCATAGAGACCTGCTGCGAGCATCTCTGTGCGGAAAGATTTTTTTACCTGTACCTGTAGTTCATCCATATTGTTAACCTCAATTTTTTTCCGGGATAAAAACGCCTGCGCCTGCCGGGCGTTTTGACTTAATGTATGCCGAATATTTTTTGAACCTGTCGCTTTCGATGGTACTTTGCAGCCATGCTGTTAGATCGGGCCCTTCACCATCTCAAAAGCAATAGTGTAGATCCAGTCGCTGTGTTTTTAACCAGTTCAGCCAGTGCCGACCTGTCACCTGCAATGGGCGCATCAACAAGGTCTTTGTCGGATTTACCATTAAAATATTCTTTGCGCATCATATCCATCTTTGATTCTTATAGTACCGCAAACAGGCAGGTGTGACAAAATCTGAAAAAAATTTTACTTTCATTTTTAGTGTTGATATTGCCGCACATTGATAAGTATATTGATTATGGATCATCACCCGATTCATTATGGACTCGCTTCCCGGTCCGCAGAAAAACGCGCAGAGAAGCTGCTAAAAAATATTGAGCAGGTAAAATTCGCAGGATGATATCAATCCCAGGAGAACTGTATGACAAAGACTATGATCGTTTCAACCGTCGGGCCGGCAATAAACAACAGAGAGATGCTCAGGTGCCTTGTTAATGCCGGCGTGGATATTTTCAGGTTTAATTTTTCTCATGCAAAAAAGGAGAATCCCTTTGACGAAGAACTGGGGATCATAAATGAACTCAGGACAGAGCTTGGTGGTGACGTTAAAATCCTTGCTGATATACAGGGCCCCAAAATCAGGCTGGGCATATTTACAAACGGCAGGGAGGAGCTCAGGGCAGGTGATGAATTTATCCTTTCAACTGAACAGGTTCAGGGTACAGCGAAGATTGCCCATATTGACCATGCAGGTATCTGCGGCGATGTCAGGCCCGGTTCGGCTATTCTGATAAACGACGGTCTCATCAGGCTGGAAGCAACCGGTGTATCCACCACCGAAGTAAAGACACGCGTAGTCTATGGAGGGACAATCTCTGACCGCAAGGGGGTCAACCTCCCGGGCGTCAGGGTTTCGCTCCCTGCAATGTCAGACAAGGACCGCAAAGACCTGGCCTACATAAGCTCAAAAAACTTCGATTATATCGCCGCGTCATTTGTAAGAAAAGCCGGTGACGTGAAGGATGTCAGAAACTTCAGCCGTGACAGGGGATGCACAGCGAAGATCATCTCCAAGATTGAAACGCAGGAAGCAGTTGAGAACATCAGGGAAATAGTTGAGGAGTCTGACGGTATACTCATCGCCAGGGGCGACATGGCAATCGAGATGCCCTTTGAACTGATACCGGTTATACAGAAGGTAATTATGAAACTATGCAATGAAAAAAACAGGTTTGTAATTACTGCCACACAGATGATGGAGTCGATGGTAAACAATCCTGTTCCCACAAGGGCAGAGATCACAGACGTCGCAAATGCTGTCATTGACGGTACAAGCGCTGTGATGCTCTCGGCTGAAACCTCGGTTGGAAAATATCCTGTCGAGACTGTAACCGCCATGGAAAAAATCCTTCGAAGCACCGAAAGGGCATGGCAGGATAAAAAAATAACATTTTCAGACATACCCCTGTAACCGGAAAAAATTTACTGATTCAGCAACCATTTACGGGAGGAGGACTTTTTCGTCAGCCATCAACTTTATGAAAACTGCAAATATATCATCCGGAATAATCTATGCCATTCTTGCCATACTGGGCCTGACACCCATTATGCTGTATATAATCGCTGTCAAAAGCGCACCGGCAGTATCTCCCGAAGAGGCTTTCAGGTCACTCCAGTGTGGCGCGTCAGAGCTTGTTGACGTAAAGAAAGAATCGTTGTACTTCGCGGAACACATAACAGGCTCATCGTCGTGGAGTTACGCATACATCAAGAAAATTGAATCTCAGTCGCAGATACCTGAAAACATGCGAAACATTACGCTATTCATGATCTCACAGGACGGGTACGAATCGGCGCACGCAGTAAAAAAACTGCGCAGCATTGGATTCATGAACTGCTACAGCGTTGACGGCGGCATAGACATCTGGACCGGCGCAATTGAAAACAGCGCCAGCGCCAGGTACACGACATACACCGTTGACGAAGGAAAGATTATCCCCTTCCCTTCAAAGAACATGACAGCATTCGGGCAGAACATACAGGCCTTTACTGCCGTGTTCCTGAAACCATTTTACATGATACTCTCGGGCATACTCATATGGTACCTGGGCCGCAAAAAGTCACATGACATGGTACTGCTGAAGCGAGCCATGCAGTTTTTCCTTGCAGGTGAAATTCTGTGCGCGGTTAACTACATGGCATTCAATGACAGGTCGGTCATCACAGAGTACCTTCACGGCTACGGCATGGTCGTGTGTTTCTCCCTTATATTCCTTGCGCTCTTGCGCGGCATGGAAAAACGGCTGATCCACCACATGGAGCCTGACAAAAAATGCATCATGCTGCCTTTATGCGGAGTCTGCTGGAAGTACTCGCAGGTTCAGTGCAGGTTTGTGCTTATATTTTCATTCATCATGGTGTCGATGATAATACTGTCACTCATGCCGCTGCAGGTTAAACCAGTCTCAGTTTCATTCACCGCAATGGTGCTGAAAGATAAAGTACATTACATCCAGCCGCTCATGATACAGCTCTTTGAGTCAGGGATTTCACCGCTCATCGCAACAGTTCTTTTTGCATCATCACTTGTACTGGCCAACATCAAACGCTATAGGTTTTTTTACCAGGCAGAGGTGCTGGCATGCTTCGGCATGGGCTACATATCCTTCGGGTTCTTCAGGCTCATTCTCTTTGCTCTCTTCAGGGAGGAGCTCTGGTGGTTCGGCATGTGGGAGGAGTTCACCGAGTTCCTGTTTATTATTGGTATAGTCCTGGTACTCTGGCTGTTCAGGAAGGGGCTTTCCGAAACTCCTGCTAAAACAGAAACGGAACAAACCTGAACCTCACCCGCTCCATGTACTCTCTGTACACATGGTCGCGCGACAGAAACCTCTCTTCGAGCATGGCCCTGTACACATAACACGCGGTCGAAAGCACAAATGCTGCCGCGCTGAACACAGTGAAGTGATAAACAACGTAGCCCGCGCGCAGCAGAATGTCGGTCATGTACATTGGGTGGCGTATTACCGAATAGAGCCCCCCGGTCTTTACCTGGCGCAGGGCGATAAGCACGCCGAAACTCCGTCCAAGGTTAAACATGGTTATCATGCCCAGGATATTCGCTGCTATGATAATCACAGTTGCCGCAATACCCGCAGTCGTACCCGCTGTTACCGGCTGACCCAGGAATGCAGCGCCGGAGCAGAACGCAGTTATGGCCACAAGCTGGTGAAAAATATTTTTATTAAACATCACGTGTTTTCTGCGTACAAGAAAAAGGAAAACCATGAGTATGTTCTGAAGCACGAAACTGATCTCTATGAAATTAAGGCGGCCTGCAAGCCATGTCCTGTATGTTTCATTTGTGCAGAATGCAGTGAAGGATACGAAGAGCCAGAGGTTCATGAGCATCTGCCCGTGCCTTGAGAAGTAATCCTTCAGGCGCCGCAGCTTCATGTTTTTAAACTGTGCCATGGCCACTCTTGACCAGGGGCATGGGGCGGATCATGGAATGGTAGTCGCGCATGTTTGCCAGCCTGTCGTTCCCGTACATTATTGTTTCGATTGATCCGCGGCAGCTTGTCCAGCACCTCGCACATTCATTCATTCTGTGCTTTGCGAGGAGCCTTCTTTTAATTTCATGGATCTCATCAGTGAGGATGTTCCCTGCAGGGTTCTCCATGTTGTCTATGCAGAAGGTCACGTTGCCTCTGCTGTCTATGTTCATCAGGTTTCTCCCTGCGTAGCATGGTGACGTGCCGCTGGAGTTTACCGCTTCAGTGAAGCGTCCAAGGTATCCGCGCAGCGCGACGAATTCAGGGTATCTTTTTTTCAGGGCGAGGAGAGTGGAGCTTATGTCTGCGCCTGAATTGCGGATAATTTTGCGTCCCCGGCAGTCGCTGTAGAGGGTCACAAGGTATGTTACACCAAGTTTTTTCGAGAGGCGGATGAGCGGCTCCACCTGGTCAAGGTTATCGTCCATGATAACAGATATCATGTGGACCCTCTGGTGAGGGTGCACCCTGTTTTCGTTAAGGATCTTCAGGGCATTCACAGCGCGATCAAAGGCGCCGTCCATCCCCCTCTGTGCGTCGTGCTTTTGCTGATCGTTATAGTCCAGAGAGATACTGATCTCGCACATGCCTGCCCTGAACAGTTCGCGGGCAAGGCCCGGTGTCATGAACCAGCCGTTGCAGATCATTACCGGGAAATGGTCGCGCGCAAGCAACCGCACAACATCCACAATATCTTTATGCAGCAGGGGCTCGCCTCCACCTATGGATACAATCTGTGGCCCCAGTTTTTTCAGCTGCCGCGAAATTACCTCCACGTCATGAAGGCCCATGGCAGGGAAGTCCCTGTACTCATCCTTCCAGAAACTGCAGATGCCGCATCTGAAGTTGCACCTGTACAGCAGCTGCAGGTTCACATGGACCATTCCTTTGCGCATAAAGTTGTAAAGGAACTTTGTTTTCTTCAGATAATCATTCATGGGCCGACACATTCCGCACGTTTAATGCAATCATATCTCAAGTCTATTGAAATCATGCGAAAAAGCAACGATTATATTTACTTCTTGCGAGACTTCATCTCACACTCGCAGGGCAGCCCCTGCTGGGGCTTCGCTCCAGACCCCGGATAAAAAATGAATAAAACAACAAGACTATTATCGGTGGCGCGCATCAATCTTCAAAAAGATGTTCAGTTCACCGCCGCAATATTCCGACATTTTAAACAGAACAAATCATGACCGGGGGATTGTATGTCCGAAGCAGCCGCAAGATACAGGGAATGCCTTCACTTATGGCAGACACTGCCTGAACATTTCAGGAAGAGGTGGAGCGCAGAGGCCGCCGCAGGCGGGATGAATGGGTACGCCATGTTCATGAAGGCAAACGTAAGCTCGCTCAGGAGCGGCGGAGAGTTCAGGATAGCGCCCTGGTTCTGAGAGTGAAGGTAAACAAGACCTGCCGGATAACATCATATTTAATCGATGGAACATCCTGTTTTATAGATCCGTAAAAACAATTCCCTGTTGACAAATCCTTTATCTGTCAGTATCAGTTTAATTATCAATTCTCTTAATAAGAGAACTGTTAAACGATACGGGAAGAGTCCCCATTTTCAAAGCAGAGCTATTGCTTTAAAATCTAAAAATGGGAGGGGTTGCAAATTCACTTTTCAACTCCGGCCATCAACAAGTCAACTGATGACATTCTCGAGGAGACTGTTAGAAGAATGAAGGTAATGAACACTGACCAGTTACAACCTGAATTAAAAAAAGCTGTGCTGATTCTTAAAGAGGCAGGGGCCGGTAAGGTGTTTCTTTTCGGATCAGCCCTTACCGGAAAATTCAATGCAGAATCAGACATTGATCTTGGAATTTCCGGGCTGCCGCCGGAAACGTTCTTTTCCGTGTACAACAGGCTCGCTTCATCAATCAGCAGAAATGTTGATCTTGTTGATTTTGATAAGGAATCCGATTTTTTTAACATGCTCCAGGAAATAGAAGAGGTTAAGGAGATTGAATAAAAACCTTGCGGTAAAAGTCCGTTTTGAAATAGGGCAAATTAATAAACTTCTTGATAATGCTTCTCCGCTTATGAGAGTCTTGGCACAGCGAGAACCGGACTTTATTGAATTATCAGCAGTCGGCTCAGTTCTTCACTCTTTTTATAATGGAATCGAAAACATTTTTATTCAGATTGAAAAACATTACGACAAAGACTTTTATGAATCAGCCTCATGGCATAAAGATATTCTAAAAAATATTCAACAATCAACCAAAAAAAGAAAATCCATTATTACTTGTGAGACCGGAACCAGGCTTGCAGAGTACCTCATGTTCCGGCACTTCTTCCGGCACGCTTACGGATTTCAGTTGGACTGGAATAAAATGAAACATCTTGTTAATAATATTGATAGTCTCTGGGCGGATTTGAAAAGAGAGATTGAAAACTTTCTTTGATAACGTATCATGAAATAGGAGCCCGTCGCTAATACAGTACCATGATAACTATTCTTCACCAGAAAAATCCAGGAAATACATTGCCGCACAGGTAACCCCCCATACATGGTCAAATTCCCCGTCAGAGTCTTTGTAATCCCCTGAACTGTAGATGTTATACACGACCTGGTACCTGCCTCCAAGAGAAATGGAAGTATTTATAGCCTCAATGTAATAGGAAAGGCCCAGGGCAATATTTGCACCTGGCGAATAATAATTTGATGGATTCTCACATTTGCCAGTTTTAAAAACGTTATAAACACCATCATTCATTTGTGCAACAACAGGAGCACCATAGACTGAAGACCAGAAGTATAACAATGAAGCATTGGTTACAAGACTTAATGTATCGTATACGGGAAATGAATAATTTATTCCGCAGGCAGCTCCCAAAAGCCCATTTCTATAAATTGGATTCCCGCCGCTATCGTCATCTGCTTCATCTTCATGAAAAGTAATCTCAGAATAATCGCTTTGATTTGTCCCGGTATATAACGTTTTAGACCCCTCTACCAATTCCATTTGCAGCACCTTGAAACCTCCGAATACTTTAAACCTTGGCGATACAGCGTATGACAGAGCAAGGTCAATATCAGTTTTTGATATATTTATATCATCAACATGGACTTTATAATTTGTTTTCGCTTCTGTTTCATTATCGATTACAAAAGGTTTATAATCAAAATCCGCGTGGCTTATATATGGATTTGTCAGGAGAGATAATGAAAGGCTTATAGTATTTGCCCATGTCATGCTTATTACAGGCCCAACCTGAAGAACGGATTCCATTTCAAGATTTTCAAAATCGTCGGGTATTGCCATCTCGCGCCAGTTGTAATATGAATAGGCCCCGAGCCCCAGTTGAAAGGCCGGTGCATCCACGGGAAACAATATTGAGCAAGCGGCAATAAAGAGAAATGCAGGCATCAGCAGGTATTTTTTCATTGGTTCACCTTAATTAAACTATGATTAAACAGGTTGGTTTGAATCCGGCATCAGATGCCGTCGCTAAACAATGCTCTGTTATTTATTGGGAAATAATCAGATATATTTAATAACATCGATTAGCAAACCTGTCAATTCTAAAATGCTACAGCATGCACAAAAATTCTTTCAGTAAAGAAATTGTCTCCCGCCAACTACGGGTCTATAAAATTTAACTGGTTGACAATTCCGTTATATATAACATCGGTTATAGAAATTTAATGTAACTCATATCCGGAGATTAAAAGATGAATGCAAAATTATTGCGCCTCGTCGAAAAGCTTGGTCCACTTGTAGCAGGGGTATATTTCATATACGGCATACTGGTCGAAAAATGGTCTGCCATGCCTGTAATTCTCGGATACTGGGCGGAAGAGATGGTGTACTGGATACTGACCATGCTGCTCCTCTGGTGGATGCAGTCCAGGAGAAATGAGTCCATGAACATCAGGCGGTACGCAGGCACATGGGCCCTGTTCTGTCTTGGCCACTCAGTATTCATCGCGATCTTTGCCGGCTTCTTCTACCTGAAGGATAAGCCGGGTTCATACCTCTTTGATTTGCTCATTAATTGGATGATCGGGAAGCAGAGCCTGCTGCCACCCGGCTCAGGCGGTGAAATTGCCATGAGCCTTATGCTGGTCACAGCCGGTGTGGTCTACACGCTCTACCAGCGGTTCATACGCACAGGACGCTGGAAAACTGCTGATGCTGAGACTGTATCTGCAAGTTCCTTCGGGTCTGTGGTGGTGACGCAGTTTATCATCGTGTTAGGCGGGGCGGCAATAGTATACTTCAAAACAACGGCATACCTTGCCATTGTGCTAATTGCTGCAAAGGTACTCTTTGAAATGAGCGGCTATGTGGATAGAGCAACGCTCAATGATCAGTAATAGTGAACATACGGCGCCCAGTAATACGGGTGCCCGTATTTTGCCATGACAGTTTTTTTTGCCCTGAACATTGCCTCTTCAGGTTCAAGGCCCTGTGCCAGGTTACGATAAGTTTCAACAAACATCAGCTCGCACGAATAGGTCTCCACAGACCAGAGCGTAAGCGCAAGCTGGTCTGCACCTGCGGTAAAAAATGCGTGCGAGAACCCCACAACCCCTTCGTACTCCTCGGTGCGGCCGAGTCCTGTCATGCATGCCGCGATAGTCACGAACTTCGCGGACAGG
The DNA here is from genome assembly GCA_964440335.1 of uncultured Leptospirales bacterium. GTDB lineage: Bacteria > Spirochaetota > UBA4802 > UBA4802 > UBA5550 > JAAYBQ01. The sequence continues at coordinate 493 of CAYTSF010000055.1, read as the reverse complement.
CGCATGCTGTAGACTTCGCCCGCATACAGGTTGCCGTCATCGTAAGGGTCCCCTTTCTGCGCAAAGAGTACATAGGGTTCGTTGCGTCCGGGGTCCACCGAGCCATGCGTTGATATGTGTAAATACCTGTACGATGAGATGTCTTTGTACTTGAACCGGCTCTCAAGGGCGTTGCCTCCCAGGAACACCGATGATCTGTCGAAGAAAGATGCCGCGTTCTGTGTTTCGCGGGCCGTGTTGGGCAGCTGGAACGCGAAGCCGTTGTAGGCCGGGTCTGCGAAGCCCGCGAAATCACGCGCAAATTTTTCGGGCGCCTTCTTTCTCTTCATGACAAATACCGTGAGTGAAGGCGAGATGCTCAGGCGGATGTTTTTCTCAAGGAAGAATTTCGCGCGCCCGTTTTCATACCCGGTCACCATGGCGTCAAAAGGCACAAGAGCCATGTTGGACTGGGGAATAATAATCAGGTGGCGGTACTTCCCGCCGCTCTTCT